>CBFCZA010000047.1:0-12020 GCA_965602285.1 uncultured Curvivirga sp.
TGTTTTTGTAGAGTAAGAAGTTCCAAAATCACCTTGGAGAAGATTGGTTAAAAATTCCCAATATTGTACGATAATAGGACGATCAAAACCAAACTCTGTTAAAAGTTGCGCGTAACGTTCATCTGATACGCCACGTTCTCCAGCAAGAAGTAAAATAGGGTCACCGGGTAGGGCGCGGATAAAAGCGAAAGCAACGACTGTTACGCCCAAGAATGTTGGAATGATAACAGATAGCTTTTTAAGTAGAAACTGTAGCATTTCGTTTCCCGTATAACTTTAATTAATCGCTATAAAATAAATGGATTAAAATTTTATAAAAAAAGAAAGAGGCCGGCTAAAGAACCGACCTCTTATTTCTGTAAAAAAACAGACTTAGTTGATATCTACACCGTAGAATACATGTCCACCAAATGGATCGATTTTGAAGTTTTTAACTTCTTTACGAACTGGTTTGAACACGATTGAATGTGCAATTGTGCCCCATGGTGCTTCACGTTTGAAGACCAATTGTGCTTCTTCATATAATTTTGTACGTTCAGCAGCATCAGACACAATTTTAGCTTTTTGAATCAATGCTTCAAACTCTGGGTTACACCACTGTGCACGGTTAGAACCACCAACACCATCACAGCCTAAAAGAACTGCAAGGAAGTTATCTGGATCACCATTATCACCAGTCCAACCAAGAAGAACGGCACCGTCACGGTCTAAATCTTTAGAACGTTTAAGATATTCGCCCCATTCGTAAGAAACGATTTCAGCTTCAACACCAACAGCAGCCCAATCCGCTTGGATTAGTTCCGCCATGCGACGTGCATTTGGGTTGTAAGGACGTTGAACAGGCATAGCCCATACAGAAGTCTTTAAACCAGATACGCCAGCATCCGCTAACATTTTCTTAGCAGCAGCAACATCATATTCATCGTCTTTTGTTGCTTCGTTATAAGACCAAATTGTTGGTGGAATTGGATTTTTAGCAACAGAACCAGCACCTTGGAATACAGCATCCAAAATAGCATTCTTGTTAATAGCCATGTTCAATGCTTTACGAACGATTGGATTATCAAATGGCGCCATTTGTGTGTTATATGCAAGGTATCCGACGTTTAGGCCTTCTTGGCTCATCAAATTGATGTCAGAATTTTTTTCCATTTCTGCTAAGTCTGCAGGGTTTGGATAAGGCATTACATGGCATTCACCAGCTTGTAACTTCTGATAACGTACTGATGCATCGGGTGTGATTGCAAATACGAGGTTATCAATCGCAGCTTTACCTTCCCAATAATCGCCATGGGCTTGGTAACGAATGACAGCATCTTTTTGATAGGCAACCATTTTAAATGGTCCTGTGCCAACTGGATTTAAATCTAATTTTTCAGGCGTACCTGCCGCAGACATTTTGTCAGCATATTCAGCAGACATAATTGATGCAAAATCCATTGCCAAGTTGGCAATCATAGGTGCTTCTGGACGTGAAAGTTTGAATTTAACGGTATAGTCATCAACTTTTTCAATGTCTGTTATTAGGTCAGGCATGGACATGCCTTGGAAATATTCATAAGTACCACCGGATACTTTATGATATGGATGCTCTGCATTCCATTGACGTGCAAAACTGAATATTACATCATCCGCATTCATATCGCGTGATGGTGTGAACATTTTTGTTGTTTGCCACTTTACGCCTTTACGCAAATGGAATGTGTATTCTTTGCCATCAGCAGAAACATCCCAAGATTCAGCCAATGCAGGTTGAATCGAAGTTGAGCCATTTTCAAATTCTACAAGTTTATTGAAAATTTGACGAGATGAAGCATCAAATGTTGTTCCAGATGTGAACAATGATGGGTTGAAACCTTCTGGGCTTCCTTCAGAACAGAACACCAGAGTTTTTGCGGATGCGGTAGTTGACATAGCCAAGGCTAAGCCCAATCCAGCAACAGCTGTGAGCAGTTTCTTTTTCACTTTAGTCTCCCTCAGAATATAAATTAATTACTTTTATGACCCTCTTTACTTGGGGGCATTATATTACAAGTCTTAGAAAAAACATCATAACAGTTATTCCTAATTCTTCTGAACGAAGGTGACCACGACTAGGTATTTGTGTCAACTATCTAATATACAAAATACGTCCTAAAAAGTACTATTATCTCGTTTATAATAAAAAAATAGGTGTTTTGTGTAATAAACTTTCAATTAATTTTTGATAAATACCTATCAATGCTGAAAAAGTAATTAAGCGCGTTCTTTCGTTTTAGCAAAAGTAACCTCTGGGTGATTCTGTATTTGGTGATTCAATTCCCAGCTGTTTCTGGCAAGAAAAACGGGTGCACCATCACGATCAGTCGCCATTGCTGATCTGTTACCTTCGATCAGGGAATCTAATTTTTGGGCATTATCACTTGTTACCCAACGTGCTGTATCGTAAGGGGCTGGTTCTAACGATACATTGATAGAATATTCTTGGTGGATTCTGGTTACCAAAACATCAAGTTGAAGTTGACCTACAACACCAACAATCCAATTGGATCCTAAATTTGGTTTAAAGACTTGTGTCACACCTTCTTCAGCAAGGCTTTCAAGTGCTTTTTGTAGATGCTTGCCTTTCATAGGATCCTCAAGCCTTACACGACGGAGTATTTCTGGTGCGAAATTTGGAATACCTGTGAAACGAATGTCTTCAACTTCACTTAAAGCATCACCAACCCTTAACGTACCATGGTTTGGAACACCAATGATGTCCCCTGGCCATGCTTCTTCGGCAAGTTCTCTATCTTGTGCAAAGAACATAATTGGATTGTAAATTGACATAAGCTTGCCAGTCCGCACATGCTTTACCTTCATGCCACGTTTGAATTGCCCAGATACAAGACGAACAAATGCGATTCTATCTCGATGATTTGGATCCATATTTGCCTGAACTTTAAAGACAAACCCTGCGACATTTGCCTCACCCGGCTCAATAACACGACCTTCTGATGGTTGGGGTCCGGGGGCAGGTGAAAAATCACCAACGCCATCAAGAAGTTGCCTTACACCAAAGTTCTTTAAACCACTTCCAAAATAAACCGGACATAAATGGCCTTCGCGGTAACTGTCGATATCGAATTGTGGGCATGCTTCTAGGGCTAACTCACCTTCTTCTTGTAACAATTCCCATAGATGATTAGGAATCATTTCACCTAACTTAGGGTCGTCTGTACCAGACATTTGGTGAATGACAGGACCTTCGTCTGTATATTCAACAAAATGATTTTTATGTAAGTCATATACGCCTTGGAAATCACGACCTGATCCGATAGGCCAGACCATTGGGGCACAATCTAAAGCAAGTGTTTCGGAAATTTCATCCATTAACTCAAAAGGATCTTTTGTTTCTCGATCCATTTTGTTGATGAAGGTTATGATGGGAATATCGCGAAGGCGGCATACTTCAAACAGTTTCTTTGTTTGAGGCTCAATACCTTTAGCCGCATCGATTACCATTACGGCTGAATCAACGGCTGTTAATGTACGAAATGTATCTTCAGAGAAATCTTCATGGCCCGGAGTATCAAGCAGGTTATATGTTTTATCACCATCAATGAACGTCATTACAGATGTGGTGACAGAAATACCACGTTGTTGTTCAATCTTCATCCAATCAGAACGTGCCCGACGACGATCGCCCTTTGCTTTTACTTCACCTGCAAGATGGATAGCCCCACCCATCAAAAGTAATTTCTCTGTTAATGTTGTTTTACCCGCATCGGGATGTGAAATGATGGCGAAGGTACGACGGCTATCCGCTTCTGTTTTAACTTTTTGTACGATTGCTGGACTGGCCACGAGAGAACTCCTGATGAATACTGATGAACTATCAGATAATAATTATATGATTAGGGGTATTAGAGATTTATTACCAAAAACTCAAGCTTGATGTAGGGGGATCGCCTAAACTAGATTTATTTGAGGGTATTTTCTAAAATCGAATGGGCTTGTAGGAAGGCTTCTTCGGTTTCCCCATCTTCTGTAATATGAACTACATCACTTCCATCTGGGTAAGGTAAATCATGGCGCTTTAACCGCAATGCGATTTCATCTTCTGTTTCGCGCCCACGTTCTTTAAGTCTAAGGAAGCTTGTATTAATCTTTGTTTCAATATGAAAAATCTTCACGGGGTCATAAATTGCTCTTGCTGTTTCAACAATTGTCCGTGAAGCATTGATGATAACATGGCGCCCATTTAATAATTCTAGTAGACTATGTCCCGGTATTCCATAATGATTTCCATGTGTATGCCAATGGAGAAGAAAAGCGTTTCCTTCTTGCGCATCGGCAAAAGAATCTAATGTAGCATGTATATGCTTTTCATCGGGCATGTTTACCGCGCGTGTAATAACACGTTGGGGGAAATAAAAACGATCATCCCCATCATAATGTTCGCGTAAACGCCTTATCAATGGACCTTTGCCTGATCCACTAGGGCCTACAAGAAGAAAAAGCGTACCTTTTTTTATATCATTCTTCAAAATCTAGAAGCCTTATTTATTTTTAATTTTTTAACATATTGTGATTCTTATCACCATTATCATTTATAACAATTTAAAAGTATAGCGATAGGGATTATATCCTGATAGCTTATCAAAAAGAAAAAAATAAAGTTTATTTAAGTTAAAGTTTAGGGTGGAAATTATGAAACCATTATCAAGTGATATCCCATATCATGAATTGGAAATAATGATCCAAAAAAACGATCTTAAACAAGCAGAGGAAGCTTTAAAGAACATTCTTAACGATACGCCAGAGGATGCAGAGGCACTGCATCTTTATTCTATACTATCTTATAGAGAAGGGCGCCTTGAGGCAGCCATTTCATTATCAGAAAATTCAATTCGTTTAAACCCTATAAATAAACGTTATTGGAATACGGGTGGCTACCTTCATAGGTTGAACAATAATTTTGTAAAATCAATAGATTATCTAAAAAAAGCCATTTCAATGGATCCAAACTATAATGATGCCTTAAATAATTTAGGTATTTCTTATGTAGGGAATAGAGATTTTGATATGGCCTTAGAAATGTATCATCGGGCATTACAATTAAAGCCAGATCAAGCCGATGTTCTAAATAATATAGGCAATTTACTGGCCCAGATTAATAATTATGACGAGGCAATCGGCAGCTTTAATAAGGCCATTTCCATAGATCCAAAATATCCTCAGGCTTGGGCAAATAAAGCAGAAGCTATCTTGCAACGGCCAGATATGGAAGATGCGATTCGAAAAATGGAATATAGGGAAACTATTTCGCGTGCCTGTGAATTAGCCCCTGATTGGTTAGAGCTTCAGTGGAAATATACAAACTTTCTAATTAAAAACAAAAGTTTAATAGAAGCGGAAGAAATATTACGCAAACTTCTTTATATCCCTACATTAATTAAAGGCCATGTTCCATTAATCATTAACCTAGCACGCACTTTAGACCAGAAATTTGAATTAGAAGAAGCATTGCTATGGGCTAGGCAGGCTGCAATTTTATCGCCTGATGAATCATTTGCCCTTCAAGTGTTTGGTCATATTTCTCTTAGAATTGGACATCCATTAGAGGCATTAGAAATTTATAAGAAGGCATTAGCAATAAAGTCAGACGCACCCGATCTATATTATGGTTTGGGTAATTGTTTCATGCGACTTGAACGTATTCAAGAAGCCCTAGATTGTTATATGAAAGTCCATACTATGGATAAAAATAATCCACGCAGTATTTTTGCCCCTGCGGCTTGCTTACTGTTGAATGGTGAATATGAAAAAGGCTGGAAGGCATATGATTCTAGATACCGTGTGGATGGATTTAAACCTAATGTTCCTGATATTATGCATCGACTTTGGGATGGATCACCTCTTAAGGATAGGCATTTGGTCGTTCATGTTGAACAGGGGTTTGGCGATAGTTTTCAATTTTGCCGTTATCTGAAAGTTTTGAAGCAAAGGGAAGGGGGGGATTGCAAAATTACGTTTTTGTGCGAACCCGAAAACTTCCGCTTGATGAAAGGTTTAGAGGGGCCAGACGAAGTTCTATCCTTAGGGGATAAACATAAAATTAATTATGACCTTCAAGTACCACTTCTTTCATTACCAGAAAGGATGAAGACGACTATTGATACCATTCCAAATCATTTACCTTATCTTTCGTCTTTATCTACGCCTCCAATTAAACTTTTAACAAGAGGAAAGGAGGCGTTGAAAGTTGGAATAGTTTGGGCCGGTAGGCCTTCACATTCTGATGATAGGTATAGAAGCGTAGATTTGCACTTCTTCACTGATTTATTCGAATTAGAAGAAGTTTCTTTTTATTCATTACAATGGGGAGAAAGAGGGAAAGATATAAATTCTGTAATTTCCCAATATTCAAATGTTTTTGATGAAAAAGATTCTATAGTTGATTTTGCTGATACGGCAGCCTTTATTGATCAATTAGATTTGGTTATCACTGTTGATACATCAGTTGCACATCTTGCTGGTGCAATGAACAAACCGGTGTGGACCTTGATTTCTTATGGGGCAGAATGGCGTTGGCTTTTAGGGCATGAAAGGACACCATGGTATCCAAACATGCGCCTATATAGACAAAAAGTTTTAGGTCATTGGGGACCTGTTTTTGGTCGTATTAAAAATCATTTAATAGATGTCATTGCAGAGCGGAGAAAAGAATAACTTTGATTTTCGATTATTCTTTATTTTGATGTTGCCACAAATACCCCATCCCAATCTTTTGCAGGTGGGTTCTCTTTATAATCAGTTATTCTTTCAAGATAAATGTCATAGAAACCATCCATTATACCATTAAGGCCCGTTTTTAACTGATTGATTAAAGAAATAACGTTATCCCAATTTTGCGACCTGAAATCCTTTATCATTTCATCATGCTTTTCTTTATGGACTTTGAAATCTTCTATATTCAGATTATCTTTGTGATCTAACAAAGAGAAAATTTGAACGGCTTCACTTTTACCTTTCACTGCAATTAAATCCAATTCAAGGACAGCATATTCATCTTCAACGGCATGGGCTGTATCGGGGCCTAATACGATGTCTACGGCATAGCTTTTTGATTGGCCTTCTAGACGTGCGGCTAGATTTACAGCATCGCCAAGAACGGAATAATCAAAACGTTGATCTGAACCCATGTTCCCAACTACACAATCACCTGTGTTGATGCCGATACCAACGTTCAAGGGTAAATATTTGAAGTTTCCATCAATAGCTTCTTGTTCACGGTCCGCATTAAGCACCTTTAATGCTGCAAACATTGCCAAGGCAGATGAACAAGAGTTTTTCTCTTGGTCATCATCATCTAAAGGCGCGTTCCAAAATGCCATGATGCAATCGCCCATATATTTATCAATAGTACCACGACGGTCTAATATCACGTTGGTTAGAGGTGTTAATAGGCGGTTTATTAATCGTGTTAGACCTTGTGGATCACTTTGGAATGTCTCGGAGATTGTCGTAAACCCACGTACATCACAAAATAGAAGGCTCATTCTCTTTGTTTCACCACCAAGCGCTAATTGATCTGGATTTTTTGCTAGTTGTTCAACTAAATCTGGAGATAAATACTGCCCAAAAGCTGATCTAACTTGTTTTTTCTCTGCAGAATCACGAGCGTAATTGGCAAAAGAAAGAAGCGCATAAACAGCGAAAACAGATGCACCCGGATATGTTACGTCAATGAGGAGAAGCTTGTTCGTAAACATATACCAACTTAATCCGACTAATGATCCACCAACTATGGTGATACCAGCAAGGGTCCATAATGGTCCTACTCGTGGTATAAGAAGTATCATTAAAATGCCTGCAATGATAATGGTCGCCATCTCATAACCTTGCATTTCAACAGGATAGGCTAGATATTTCTTTTCCCAAATGGTTTCTATCATATTGGCATGAACTTCAACACCCGGCAAAATAGGTGAAATAGGGGTGTTTCGAATATCTAAAAGACCAACAGCAGAAGTACCAACTAAGAAAATTCTTCCTTGTAGTTTTTCTTTGGGAACCCGGCCATTTATAATATCACTGGCAGAGACATACCATCGACCTGAATTATCCGGTGTGTTAAAGGCATCGGGTTCTGCATAATAAATCCATACCCTACCGCGTTGATCGGTCGGGACAATAAAGTTGCCTTGTGGTGTTTGTAATCTTACGTCCTCTATGCCGCCATCATTTATAGTGGAAATAATTGAGTTGCCACCTAAAGCCACATTAAGCATTTCAATACCTAATGCGGGTTTGGGTATTCCGTCTATGACCGTGATTGAAGGAACCCTTCGTATGACACCATCAACTTCATTATCAATAGAGAAAACACCTCTTCCAGCCGCATTCTTCTCTAAGATCTGAATATTATTAACCAAAGTAGGGTGGTTCGCAAAATAAGACTTAGGATCTACCTCTGAATTAATAACACGTGTATCTCTAAACCCTTTAAAAGAAGTGTTATATGCTTCTGGCACCTTATCTGTTGTAGGGGCTGATGTTCTTGCTGCTTGCCCAAGGACAACTCGGAAATTACGCATTATATTTGCAAATGCTTGATCGTTGCTTTGCAATTTTTTTAGTTTTTCAATTGTCTCTTTATCAGCACCGCGTAAATTTTCAGCGATTAAAGCCGGATTCGTTTTGTCAGGTTCAGGGAAGACTACGTCAAACCCAGCCACAACAGCCCCGCTAGAACGCAATTTAGCAAGAAGTTTTGCAATTTTGATACGAGGCCAAGGGTATTGCCCTTCTTCTGCAATACTTTTCTCATCAATATCAATAATGCCAACCATCGGTGGGCCTTCGGCAGGAATTCGTGGTTGAATACGGTTATACATATCAAAAGTTTTTAGGCGCAATGCCTCTACAGGCTCTGGATCCCAAAAACGAATTAACCCAAGACAAATTAAAAGGACAAAGGCACCATAAGTACCAATTTTCCCCCACCACCATGCTGAAGCACGACGTCCTGAAGGATCTTTTTTCTTAGGTTCTTCCGTAGAGTTCGTTTTTTCGTTCATCAATTTTTTCCCCTGATCACTTTATGCCATCTGCATGCCGGCAATATTCACATTTGAATGTACATAAATATTTGCCCCAGAAATACCATCCTCGTAAATTGAATATCCACCATTATAAGCGCCAAGACCTGTAGCAGTCACACTTGTAAAAGTATCATTGAAGTTTACTAAATCAATGAGGTGATTTGAATTTGATGAGTATAATATAAGTGCGTCATTTGTAGTTGAACTAGCCCCAAATTCAGAAACAAGTGCTGCATTGGAATCTTCCGTCATCCCTAATACTAAGTCAGATGTCAGATAAGGATCCATTTCACCTGCTGTAGGTAAAATACCTGAAATATCCAGCACTTCTATACGATTCACCTGATACCCTTTAAATTCTAATTCTTCGTTTAATACAAGGGTATCGATGCCACCAGCGCCGCCATCAAAATAGCCACCTAAAGTACTTCCCTGACCGAAATCAAAAACAAAATCATGGTTTGAAAGGGTGAATGTATCATTTCCAGCCCCGCCATAGAATATATCCCTACCTGAATTGCCGCTGGTTGCTGAGTCGTCACCAGTTCCACCAAGGAATACATCGTTACCAGCGGTTCCTGTGAAGGATAAATTTCCTGAATTATCCACACCATTACTGGTGGTTTCAGCTAATTCTACTGTAAATTCACCAGTGATAAGGTTATTATCATGAAGGAAACCGACAACACTTGTAGTTCCTGTGGTTCCGGTGAAAATATCGGAACCATCCTCATTCAAAACCAGAGCATCTTTAAAATCATAGGTGCCTTCAAGTGCGTCCATTAGGGACAAGGTCCCATCAGTTAAATCAAATGTATCCGATAGTTTTACTTCAAAATTACCCGTTGCATCTATATAATCAAAACTTGAATAATTGATAGATTCAGAACCTGCATTATCGAAACTACTGGTCGTATATTTACTTGTATCTGTTAAATTCAAATAAGAGAAAGTACCACCAGTTATGAAGCCTTCATTTTTGAGGTGGCCATCAACATTTAAAGATCCGTCATTTCCAATATTGAAGGATTCTGAACTTGCAACTGCAATAGAGCTACTGCTGAGAACTTCAATAGCTAAAAAATCTGAAACAATAGTATTGGATCCTACGAGTAAGGCTCCAGCAGATGATACTTCAAGTATAGAGTTTCCAAATAAATTAGCATTTTGGGCATCTAATGTTGCATTGATAACCTTGATGGTACTGCCATTACTTGATGTAATTGTACCCGTAGAAATATAATTGCCATCTTGTAAATTAATGCCACTGTTTGAATTTATGGCATAAAGCTGTGAGTTACTATCAAATGAACCGCCGTTTTTGAGCGTAAGAGTGCTAGAAGTTTGCGCGTTAATTCCACCACCAAAAATATTTAGTTCGTTTTCAATAGTATTGAAACCAGTTGATAATAATGTACCCCCAGATTGTAAATTAATCACGCCACTTCCTGATATGATATCACTACCTGCCAAGACCAAACCATTTATCCCGCCAACATTTAAAATACCATTATTGACGAAAGTTTGGGCACTAGACATCTGGACAGAACCAGTACTTGTAATATTTATATCAGAAGTTAAGGAGCTGGCGTCTAGGGTGCCTGTATTCACTACTGATCCAGTGCCGTTGAGTGTCGCACTTGCTGGAGAACCAATAGAGGTTGTATCTGTATTTGTGAGAGTGCCGTTAATGGTAAGGGTAGCACCATCCCCAATTTCTACTGGGCTTCCCGTTGTTAAAACGAAATTTGAACCTGTATCCACATTAAAGATGCTTCCACTATCCATTAAAATGGAACTGGATCCACCAAGGGAGGACGCATCGCTAACTTTCAGGGTAGCCCCTGTGGAGAAAGTTATGCTACTAGCTGTTAATACGCCATCTGTTGTATCAAGGGTTCCACTTGTTATGTCTAATCCAGATAAAGTTACACTGCCGTTGTTATCTAGGTTAACAGTTAAATTGCTTCCATAGTTTTTATGAAGCTCATCACCGGAACTTAACGTACCTGAATATGTTTCTGTAGCTGTATTTAAGGTTAGTTGACTGGCGTTTGAGTTATTTCTAAAGGTTAAAGTCCCGCCACCTTGTTGGCCTTCATTTCCATAAAGATATTCAACATTTGTCAAGGTTTGCAAAGATCCACGGTCACTAGCTGTTATCACCCCGTTGTTTGCGGTAAATGTTGTGAAATCTACTTCTTGATAAAAAGCGGCGTCATAACCAGCGCCTGCATCAACATTTGTATCTAAAGCTTGAGAAAAGTCTGTATTGTTTACATAGATGTAGTCAGCGCCTGAGCCTAATAATAGGTTGTCCATGTTTGTAAAAACATCATTATCAACATAACTAAGTGAACCACCATCGTTGACTGTTCCAAAGACATCACCTGCAATATTATCACCAAATTGGTTAACTAGGGTACCAAATGCTGAATCAATACCAACTTCCCCTGCACCAAGTGTAACATTTAGTTGGTTGGGGTCTATAACGCTTGGATAATCGAGGCTGTTAATACCAACACCACCATCATAGAAGTCATTTCCAGCACCTGTACCTCCAATTATTGTGTCATCACCTTCACCACCACTTACAGTGTCGTCACCAGCACCTCCAATTAAGGTATCTGAACCCGATCCACCGTTTAAATTGTCATTTCCTGCACCACCATCAATCGTGTCATTACCACCACCACCACTGACTGTATCTGAACCACTTCCCAATAATATAGTGTAATTATTTAAATCCAAAGGATCTATTATGACGCTTTCGGGTTCAGTTGAACTGGATCGGTCGTCAGTTTTATCTTCTGGGCTTGTTACAACGGGAGTGTCTTCGGCAGGTAAACTATCATCCAAGGTATCGTCTGTAGTATCATCAGTGAAGTTTGTTTGGTCAGCATCGAAGTTATCTTCTTCGGAATCACCTAAACCGAGATCTAACTCATC
>CBFCZA010000048.1:0-11913 GCA_965602285.1 uncultured Curvivirga sp.
AGAGCTTGCTACGCGAACAAAATCTGAATTCCTTGCGAATATGAGCCATGAATTGCGCACGCCACTAAATGCGATTATTGGCTTTTCTGAAGTTATGAAGATGAATTTTTTTGGGACTATAGAGCAAAAAGAATATGTCGAGTATATTGAAGATATTCATGGTTCCGCTGTTCATCTTCTTGCGTTGATTTCTGATATCCTTGATGTTTCAGCTATTGAAGCAGGGAAATTAGAATTAAATAAAGAGGATGTGGCCATTGAGGATGTTGTCTCTTCAGCGACCAAATATATCCAATCCAAAGCCGATGAAGTGAAGGTTGATCTTGAGGTTAATATATCTCGTGATATCCCCGTACTTTTTGCTGATAAGCGGAGGGTAAAACAGATTTTAATAAATCTTCTATCGAATGCCGTAAAGTTTTCCTCTGCTGGCGGTACTGTTTCAATTTCAGCTGCGTTAAAAGGGGATAGAACCTATATTAGTGTATCAGATCACGGTATTGGTATGAATCCGGCTGGTGTTACTAAAAGCCTAGAGAAATTTGGTCGTGTTGATGATCATGCCGTTTCACAAACCGAGGGAACTGGATTGGGATTACCATTGTCAAAATCCCTAATGAAGGAACATGGTGGGGATCTAGAAATTGAAAGTGTTTTAAGCCAAGGAACAACCGTTACTATTTGGTTTCCAAATAAATAGCGTCATCTTCATTTTTCCATGGAATATATTTTGTCATAACGGCTTCAAAAAGGCCACTGTTGCAAAAACGGTCTAGCCAAGTAATCAATGCTGTAAATGAAGTCTCATGAAACCAAGTTTTATCTGTATTGGCAAATTGGCGAACGAAGGGGGCAATTGCAATATCTGCAAAGCTAATTTCATCACCAAATAAATATTGGTTACTTATCAATAAGCCATTTAAATGTTCTAGTGTCTCAATATTTTGATTTCGATGCTCTTTTGCTACTGCACCTTCATAGCGGTTTTCATATTTATATCGATCGAGATTATGCTTAAAGGGACCATCAATGGTTTGTATTAACGCTAGCATTTCTTCAGAAGGATAGAGAATTGAAGAGATATTGGGATGACAGGTTTCTTGTTGCATAGCCCATATCATGATGTCCAAACTCTCATCAATGACACTAGCATCTGGCAGATGCATAACAGGTACTGTTCCTTTTGGAGAGAGGTCTAGCATTTCCTGAGGTTTGTTTTTCAATTGTACTTCACGAATGCAACAGGCTATACCACGCGCAAAAAGGCTTAAACGGGCCCTCATCGCATAAGGGCAACGTCGAAAACTATATAGGATTGGTGGAAGTTCAGTCGTCATAAATTAACTTAAGCTTTCTTCGATTTCTTTCAAATATTGATCAGGCAAATCAAAACCTGTTAATTGCTTGAAGAATAAAGGCATATCTTTCCAACGCTGTACTCTTCCTTCCTGAAGGTCCAACGTATTATATCCAACTTGATGGAAGTAGACGATTTGGGCTCTGACTTTAGCAATTTCATAGGGAAGGTATAAACGCTCAAATGCTTCTGTTAACGCATGGATACGGCGCAAATCAACCGTGCGAACTGTCTCTTTCACATGTTTTGATATGCGCGCCCAATCACGCATTGCTGTTTCTAATTTGGGGCGGTATTTTTTTTCGGTCACAATGGTGATCGCGTAATTGATGATGGATTTGAAAGGGTCTTCAGTTTCTTCTAAAAGGCTACATGTTATTGCATCGTTATCAATGTCAGACCAGTGATCAAGTAATTGATTTAAAATATCATTTCTGCTTTTAAAAAACCAATAAAACCCACCTCTTGTTACTTTTAATTCTTTAGCAAGTCTATCAATTTTCACACCATCAATACCATCGCGTATCAATGTCTCCCGGGCCACATGTAACCAAGCTTGCTGGAACGTTTTTGTGTTCCCGCGAAGATGAGGAAGATCATCATCTTTAATATCGATCTCTTGGTTAGCTATTTGAGTGTTTTCTATCTGGGTGCTTGATAACTCAGCCACGAATGGTACCCTTAAATATAACTAAATATTGATAAATAATGATTACGAATATTATTATATCAAATAGAATAATCCGTAAAGCTTTGCACTAGAAGTTCAAAAATAACGATATCTATTTTAAGCCAGTCTAATTGGAGGGGAGCATGCAGCATTATTCAATATTATCATTGGCAAATAACGCACGAAATGATCATAAAAACTGGCATAAAGCATGGAGAAATCCTGAACTAAAATCAGAATATGATGTGGTTATCGTTGGGGGAGGTGGCCATGGATTAGCCACGGCTTATTACTTAGCAAAAAATCATGGTATCACAAATGTTGCAGTGATTGAGGCCGGTTGGCTTGGGGGTGGTAATACGGGGCGTAATACTGTGACTGTGCGTTCAAATTATCTTTATCCTGAAAGTGCAGATTTTTACGATTTTTCCCTTAAGCAATATGAAACCTTATCACAGGAATTGAACTTTAATGTCATGCTTCGTCAGGCTGGCATGATCAGCCTTTGTCACAGTGATCATGATAAGGATGTCATGCGACGCGGCATTAACGCCATGCATATGAATGGTATTGATGCGAAATGGTTGAATGTTGATGAGGTCAAAAAGCTTGCCATTGGTGTGAATATGGAACCTGAAGCAAGGTATCCCATATTAGGTGGTATGATTCAGCCGCGCGGTGGTGTCGCACGTCACGATGGGGTCGCTTGGGGCTATGCCAGAGCAGCTGATGATCTTGGTGTTGATATCATTCAGCAATGCGCTGTCACAGGGTTTAGTCGTGATGAAACGGGACATCACATCATTGAAACCCAAAAAGGTCAGGTTAAGGCAGGGAAGGTAAGCTTGGCTGTAGCTGGACATTCTAGTGTGCTGGCTGATATGGCTGGTTTTCGGTTACCAGTGACATCAATGGCGTTGCAAGCTTGTGTGACAGAGCCCTTAAAACCTTTCATGGATGTAGCAGTACTATCACCAGCAGCTGGTGTTTATCTTAATCAATCGGATAAAGGTGAGGTCGTTATTGGTGGCGGCTTAGATCATTATCCATCATACGCACAACGGGGCAATATTCATACCCTTGAAGCTATTCTAGCGGGGGCAGTAGAGATTTTTCCTCATTTGAGCCGGGTGAAGTTAATGCGTCAATGGGCTGGAATTGTTGATATTGTTTATGATTCTACACCTATTCTTGGCAAAACGCCTATTGATAAGATGTATATAAATTGCGGGTTTGGTACAGGTGGATTTAAGGCAATTCCAGCTGGTGGCTGGACTATGGCATATACAATAGCAAATGATGCACCTCATAAACTAAACGAAGCATTCACTTTAAAACGCTTTGAAACAGGTGCATTCATTGATGAAATGGGTGCCTCTGGAATTGCACATTAGGGAAGATTAAAATGCAAAAAATTAACTGTCCTTATTGTGGGGTTAGAAGTGAAGAAGAATTTCGTTTCGGGGGCCCTGCACATTTACAGCGACCAACCCTTGCCGAAGAAATTTCTGATTCTCAATGGGCAGATTATTTATTTATGCGCGATAATGTAAAGGGAATTTCACTGGAACGATGGGGGCATATTCATGGCTGTGGTGAATGGTTTAACGTGATACGAAATAGCGCGTCTCATCAAGTTCATGGAAGCTATAGAATGGGGGAACTTCCACCGGAAAATTGGAAGTCAAAGGTTTCTAAAAAATGACTAGTTATCGTTTGGAATATGGAAAAAATAATGACACTGTAAAGGTTATTAACTTCACCTTTGATGGAAAGAGTTACCAAGGGTTAAAAGGGGATACGCTTGCTTCTGCTTTGATGGCTAATGGTGTTAAAATTGTAGGTCGCAGTTTCAAATATCATCGCCCCAGGGGATTGATATCTGCTGGTGTGGAAGAGGCAAACGGTATTGTTCAACTTGGCCTTCCTCCTTTTGAAGAACCGAATGTGAAAATGACCACGGTAGCAATCTATGAAGGTTTACATGCTAAATCTGTGAATTGCTGGCCCAATGCCAAGTTCGACATTCTGTCTGCTTTGGGTATAGCAAAACCTTTCTTTGTTTCTGGGTTTTATTATAAAGTTTTCAAATGGCCCAGTTGGAAGTTTTGGAGCCCTCTTGTACGAAGAATGGCTGGTCTTGGCACATTACCAAAAGCACATGATCCTGATGTGTATGATACTAAATATATTCATACAGATATATTGATTGTGGGTGCAGGACCTTCAGGTCTTAAATCTGCTTTAGAATATTCAAAAGAAGGTTTGAAGGTTCTGATTGTCGAGCAAGATCGTAAATTAGGCGGAAGCTTGTTATTTGAACAGGAAAGAATAGGGGGGGTATCTTCGCTAGAATGGGTAACCCAATGTAAAGATAAACTACAAGGCCTCAACAATGTTAGGATCTTTACTCGCGCCACAGCGGTTGGATATTATGACGATAACCTTGTTACGGTTTCTCAACGTTTAACGGACCATCAAGGGCTCGATAAGAATGAGCATCTTCCACGGGAATATTTTTGGCATATTAGGGCAGGGAAGGTTGTGCTGGCTACTGGTGCAATAGAAAGGCCGTTGGTTTTTTCAAATAATGATCGTCCGGGGGTGATGCTTGCCTCTGCGGTTCGCCATTATATTAATCGATATAATGTATCTCCGGGAAAGCAGCTTGTTGTTGCAACGAATAATGACGATGCCTATCGAACTGCCATTGCTGCCCATAATGTCGGCATCAAAGTTAATGCAGTCATTGATGCTAGAAATGAAACCGCTAGCAATTTAATAGATCAGGTGTGTGAATTAGGTATAAAGATTCTTTTTTCTTCAGTTATCGTCGATGTTGTTGGCAAAAGCTCAGTGAAAGAAGTTCAGGTTTTAGATATTTCAGATAGGAATGAAGCAAAAAGAAATATCCTTACGGTAAAGTGTGACTTTCTAGCAATTTCAAGTGGTTGGTCTCCTGTTGTTCATCTGCATTCTCAGGCAGGCGGAAAGCTAACATTTAGCGAAAATATTCAATCCTTTATCCCGTCTAGCTCTTCTCAACAGAATGAGTCGGTTGGTGCGGCTAATGGTGAATTTGACCTGTGGAATATTTTAACAGAGGTTAAACCTCTAAAAACGAGCCCCATAATTCCACTATGGGATGTGCCAGATTTTCTTCAAAAATATTGTTCTTCCAAACGTTGGGTTGATTTTCAACATGATGTCACGGCTGGGGATATTGCGATTGCTGCACGTGAAAATTACACTTCGGTTGAACATTTTAAACGCTATACCACAACCGGGATGGCAATGGATCAAGGTAAGACAAGCAATATTAATGCGCTTGCAATTTTGGGCCATGAAACGGATAGAGCCATACCAGATGTTGGAACGACGAAGTTTAGACCTCCTTATACACCAGTTACTTTGGGTGCTTTAGCAGGAAGAAATATAGGCAAACTTTATAGTCCTATTCGATATTTAGCATGTCATGATTGGCATGTTGAACAAGATGCTATTATGGATGAATTTGGCAGTTGGATACGTCCTACATGCTACCCCATAAAAGGTGAGTTCCTTCAGGAAACTATTAATCGGGAAGTTCATCATGTCAGAAACCATGTTGGTATTTTAGATTACTCACCTCTTGGGAAAATTGATGTACAGGGGGCAGACGCTGCATCCTTTCTCGATAAATTTTATATTAATAATGTGAAATCCCTAAAAGTGGGGCAGGCGCGATATGGTTTGATGCTAAATGAGCAAGGCAGCGTCATGGAGGATGGCGTTTTCTCTCGGTTGGATAAAGATCAGTATTGGCTAACCACGACGAGTGGGAACGCAATTATGGTTGCTAACTGGCTTGACGAATGGCGCCAATGTGAATGGCCAGATTTAGATGTGGTTGTTACGCCAATGACAACAGGATGGGGAACTATTTCTATACAAGGCCCAAAAAGTAGATTGCTACTAGAGGCCTTGGATTTAGGCATTGATCTATCAAACGATGTCTTTCCCCATATGTCGGTTAGGCTTGGTCAAATTTCTGGCGTAAAAATACGTGTTCTTAGGACCAGTTTTACAGGTGAACTTGGTTATGAATTAAACATACCGACATCATATATGAAAAGCTTATGGGAAATGGTGATGGTGGTTGGAGAAAGCCTACAGGTAGCGCCATTTGGTTTGGAAGCCCTTTTAACAATGCGCTTAGAAAAAGGATATATTCACGTGGGTGGTGATACTGATTCATCAACAATTCCTGCTGATATAGGGTTTGGGAAGGTCACGTCAAATAAGAAGGTTGATTTTATCGGCAAAAGGTCGCTTTCTCGTGAGGTTGCCCTTCGTGGTGATCGTGAAGCATTAGTTGGTTTTGAGGCCCAAGGACTTACTCCATTGCCAGTAGGCGGTATTGTGATGGCTGATGGCTATAAGGTGCCTCCTGCGCCTATGGAAGGGCGAGTAACGTCAAGCTGTTTCAGCCCTACTTTAAACAAACCAATTGCTATTGGATTATTGAAAAATGGGACCAACCGTTATGGCGAAACCGTTAAGATCTATGATGTTGAGGGGATTAGGAAGGCGAAGGTAGTTGATCCTTGTTTCTATGATAAAGAAGGAAAAAATGTTCATGGATAATTTAATGAAGTTGAAGCGTCATTATCCTTGGTCAGATAAGGCGCAGCTTTCAGATGACATTGCCGAATCAGAATTGAAAATATCTGTCATAACTGATTTGGAAGTCATGATGTTACAACGCTCAATAATGGCATCTAATGATCTTCTGGTGGATATTTCAAAATTTTTAGCAGTCAAAGTACCTGAGCATACAGGGGCCTTTGTTTCTTCGGAAAATGAAGCGGTTGGAGTTATTAGCGTAGGACCAACCAAATGGTATATTTTAGGAAATGAATGTAAACCAAAACTAGTAAATCTTCAAATACCAGAAAATATCAAAGGGAAGGGCTATGTTTTAAATGATCTTAGTGATCAAATGATAATGCTTAAAATCAGTGGTGTTAAGGCATTGGCGTTTTTATCTAAAGGTTGTGCCATAGATTTAAGGGAAGACCAATTTCTTATTGGACAATCAGCATCTACTTTAATTGCAAAAATGGATATCATTTTATGGCGAAATGAGACATCAGAATATCATTTGATGTTTGATATTAGTCTGTGGAGCCACCTTTCCAAGTGGATTACTGAGGCGATACAGGAGTATAAATTTTAATAACCTCATGTTGTAGTTTTCGCAATGAAGCAATATCCACCACCTCTTATTGTTTTTATGAATTCTGGGGCTAATGGATCGTCATTTAGTTTGTTTCTAATTTTCCCAATTGTTACATCAAGGCTTCTATCAGAAGGGTCATTTTTTCTACCCATAATTTCACGCATGATCAAATCACGATTCAATACTTCCCCGGGCCTTGATAAAAATAGCTCTAAAATTTTATTTTCTCTTCCTGTTAAGGGGATAACATTTTTTTCTGGGCCTGTTACACGACCAGCACTTAAATCTATATGCCATCCATTATATTCCTGTGAATTGGCTATTGGTTGATATTTGACAAATCTTTCTGGGGCATATGAAGAACGCCGTAAAAGTGCTTTTGTACGGGCTTCTAGTTCTCTTATAAAAAACGGTTTTTCTATAAAGTCATCCGCACCTACTTCAAAGCATTCAACTTTTTCATTAAGGTTACTTTGTCCAGATAATATGATGATAGAAATAATAGATATATCGCGAATTTTTTCTAAGACCTGTATTCCTGATAAGCTAGGTAAGTTCAAATCTAGTACGATTAAATCAAAATCAAGAACTTCAAATTCAGATAAAAAACTTTCTCCAGACAGAAAAGTATTTGATCTGAAATTTAAACCAGAAAACACCTCTTTCAATAGATGACATAAATCTGGGTCATCATCAATGATTGCAATTTTTGTAGTCATAATTACTTCTTTTGGGGATCAAGTTGAATGTGAGTAAAATGTTACTTCTTATTGTTTTTATTATTTTTATGTGTGATATCTGAACTCCGCAACTACTAAAAAATTCTATACTTTTGGTTATAAAATTAACATGTTGAAAATTTTAGGTTATTAACAACATCTAATCTTAATTTACATTTTGTTACAATATTACCCTTTACCCAATAGGGTTGATACTGCACTAAATTGAATTAGCTATAAGTGTAAGCGGTGATGTAAATGATAATTTCGACAGATCCCTCGTAGCTAAAAGTTTGTGAATTTAGGTGGGGGAGATAATATTTCAAGATGCCAAAAATTAATGAAGTGATGATTGATGAGGACCAAGAAAAGGAAAGATCTTTTCAATGTTTCTCTGTCGGTATTTTTCAAAATTTTAATGATATGTTAACTTTAGCTTTAGGAAATCTTGATTTTATTGGTCAGATGCGTGGTGTGAATCCAGATATTATCAGAAGAGTTGATATCGCTAAAGAAGTTCTTAGAAAAGGGAGCGATTTAAATAAAAAAATAATGGGGCAGCATAATTTCGATCACCCAAATTTAGAATATATTTCTGTCCAAAATCTAATAAGAACTAACATTATTTTATATAGAGAAAAAGTTAGTTGTATTTATTCTATCTCAGTAAAATCAGATGACATTGATCATTATGTCAAGATTGATAGAGAGCATTTTTCTGTTACCTTCTCCCATCTAATAGATAATGCAATGGAAGCGATGCCAGAGGGTGGGGATATAAAAATAACGATTTCAAGTGAAATGAAAAAAGGGAAAGACGAAACCTATAAATGCTACATTAGTATTGGTTTTGTAGACGCAGGACATGGGATAGATGAGAGTGACCTAGATCATTTAGATCAACCATTTTTCTCTACAAAAAACAAAGGGTTTGGTCATGGGCTAGGGTTATTTATGACATCTCATTTTGTTAAAAATGCGAGTGGCTTTATGGAGATAGAAAGCGAGTTAGGCACAGGGACGACTGTTAAGCTGTTTCTACCAACTGCATATATACCAGAGTAAAAAAGGGCACCGATTGGTGCCCTTTTTATAAACCATAATAATTACGAAACTGTTTTAGTTAGGGGGATCCCCCAACTTGCAAGCCTATCAAGCCATCTATTCACAGAAGTAACGTCCTCTGCTGCCTTTGTAAGGCCAGACTTTGTATGTCCTTCAATCAAATCGACGACAGCACATGCAACGCCGTTAGAAACAGTAAGCGCCATTGCGGAATCTGATTCATTTCCACAAATATCCATTTCATAACTACCTTGCCAAACATTCTTTCCATCTTTTGAAAGAGTTAACCCAACGGTAAGAACAACACGATCGTTATCATTTGGTCCGTATGGGTGTTCTTCTGCCAATTTTTGGCCTAAGGCGCGGATATCATCGTCGGTTCCACTTTTAACGGCTTCAAACACGTCTTTCCAAGCATCAAGCCAACCCTCAAGGCGAAGGGTGCCACGAACGAAGTCTTTAACGTCCCAGTTACTAGGGAAATGATACTGTTCGACGAAAGGAACGCTATCTCTGTTCGGATATGCTTCGAATTCTCCTGCACCTGTTTTATATTTCGTTGTTACTTCCCAAGGGCGTGGAGCAATTTGGGTTTCGCCGTTTTGGATGTAATGTGCTGAAGATCTTAATGCTAATAAAACACCGGCAGGCGCCCAACTGAAACGGTACTTAAAATCATTTGGAATTTCAGGGAAACCACCGCAATAAGAGAAGAATTTTGCGTCTAAAGACTCACTACCTAGTCCTTTATCTTTAACGGCAGTTTGGGCATCCTCAACAAGTTGATGTGCAATAAGGTGATCAATACCTGGATCAAGGCCAGCTTCAATAACTACCGCAAGGCTTTTTGCTTTTGCCGCATCTAATTTACCTAGGATTAAATCACTAACATAGCTACTAGAAATATAATGTGCGCCATGTTCAATCGCTGTTTCCAAAATTGTGATATGCTCGATCACGGGAAGCATACAAACAACGATGTCTCCTTCGTTTAAAGAGGCCTTAAGTGAGGTTAAATCATAGGCTTTAGTTGTGATTCTATCTGTGAGTCCAAGGCGCGAAGCTAATGCTTCCGCTTTAGATAATGTTCTGTTCCACAAAATTACATTGTCAGCACTCGCAGCGACTTTATTTAAGCCTGTTCCTGTTGATAATCCAGCACCCAGCCAATGAACAGTGCCGCTACGTTTTGATAAGTCCGACATGGAACCCCCTAATTAATGATCGAGATTTTCTCGTATGATTGAAATAATGTTGGAGAATATACACATAATTCCCATTGTTTCATATATCTAATATTTCACAGGAGATTGCAAATATATCTGCAAATCAAATATCGCTTTATAAGCAATTGTGCATGGTGTAGGACAATTATATACAAAAGGTCAATTTTGTCCTTAACGATCCTATAAAAGGTATAATTTACATGGGGATATCATCGGATAATAATTTATGGCGAGCAACGGCTATGCATAATATCTCTGCGCCTAAATTAGAGCGTGATATTGTTGTTGACCTCGTAATCATTGGCGGTGGTTTTACTGGATGTTCAGCTGCTCTTTATGCGGCTGAAAAGGGTTTAAAGGTATGTCTTCTTGAGGCTAAAACTATTGGGCATGGTGGTTCTGGGCGTAATGTTGGATTGGTTAACGCAGGGCTTTGGACGCCTCCTGATGAAGTTGAAAGCATCTTAGGGGCTGATGAAGGGGGGAAATTGAATGAGGCGTTGGCAAAAGGGCCAGAGCTTGTTTTCTCTTTAATTAAAAAACATGAGATTGAATGTGAGGCTGTCGAAAATGGTACATTGCACTGTGCCAATTCACATAAAGGGTTTAAAGACCTTGAATATAGATACGCACAGCAAATAAAACGAGGTGCGCCTGTTGAGTTACTAGATGCGAATCAAGGGAGCTCCCTTACGGGGGCAAACGGCATCTATGGGGCCTTATTAGATCATAGAGCAGGTACCATTCAGCCGTTGTCTTATGTTCAGGGTCTTGCAAAGGCAGGCATAAAGGCAGGCGCATTTATTTATGAAAACTCTGTTGTAAAATCAGCCATACAAGAAAATTCAAAATGGCATGTAACGACCGATACAGGAAAAGTTGTCGCAGAACGGATGTTGGTTGCAGGAAATGCATATATTCATGATAATGGTCATGTTTCGGCGCCTGCGAATGCATTGCCAAGTTTTATTCCCGTCTATTTCTTTCAATGTGCGACAAAACCACTGCCACAAGATATTATCGAATCAATTCTACCGCAAAAACAAGGCTGCTGGGATACAGCACTGGTTATGTCTTCGTTCAGGGTTGATGAGGCAGGCCGTTTGATCGTTGGATCTATTGGGTCTTTAGATAGTTTTGGTAAATCAGTTCACAGTAAATGGGCCGAGAAAAAAGCAAAAATTCTTTTTCCGCAAATAGGTAATGTTGATTTTGATTATACATGGCATGGCAGAATCGCAATGACACAAGATCATTTACCACGTGTTATTGGTGTAGGAGATGGAGCACTTTCTATCTTTGGCTTTAATGGTCGTGGTATTAGCCCGGGTACTGTTTTTGGCCAAGCTTGCGTTGATTTTCTCTTCGAAGGAGAAGGGGAAACGCTTCCCTTAAAACCAATAAGGCAATTCACTCAATCTTTTAGCAAAGAGAAAGCTTTATATTTTGAATTAGGGGCTACGTTAACACATTTGGTAAAGTAGTAAGTTTTATCATATTTAATATTTAAAATTATATATTTAGCCTTGAAAAATGAACGATTCTTTATATATGCTAGCGATTGAATGACCTGAGGTGTGACGTGAGTAAAGCAAGAAATTTAACCTATAAACTGGGCGATATTACGAGCCTACGTGATATGTCACAAATAGAGC
>CBFCZA010000049.1:0-11885 GCA_965602285.1 uncultured Curvivirga sp.
GAGGATAGTTCCATGGTGAAATACATCCAACTACGCCAATAGGCTCCCGTAGAACCGTACTCATAACATCATATTCTGTTGCCGTAACAGACCCTGTAACTTTATCAATACATTCTGCAAAATATTGGATTGTATCCACGCACATAGGAATATCCACACCAACCATATCAGAGATTGGTTTTCCCATATCCAGCGTATCCATCAGGGCTAATTCTGCGCCATTTTCTTCTACCAACGCGGCCCATTTATACATAATCGCCATGCGATCACGCGGTGACTTACGTGACCATTCACCGGATTTGAAGCTTACCTTGGCAATTTCCACAGCTTTATCGATGTCTGCTTTTGTGCCCGCAGCACATACATTACTAACAGTTCCATCTACTGGGTTGATGCTTTCGAAAGTGCCACCTTCTATTGCATCAACGAATTCACCATTGATGAACAAACGGGTTTCAGCAGATTTTTTAAGTTCTTCTGCACGTTGTTGCCAATCGGCGTGGGTTAATTTTTCTGCTTCTGAAAGGTTCATTTCATCTCTCCGTTCCAATTATGGTTTATTAACTTACTCAAAGAAAACCCGGTCATATTTAGCAGGGTTATCTTTATCAATTTCACAATCTAATTCACGGGCATATTTATGACCTGCATAAACCGCAGCCGCAATGATAGCAGGCCCTGCAGCATCGCCAATACGCTTCACTGTTTTGGGGGCACCCTCAACCTTATCTTCTATTACCTGCAATACCTGATGATAAAGGTCATCTTGTGGCGTACGGCAAGTAACCATAACAATATTACTGGTTTCTATGGTGCTTTCTTTGCCTGTATAACTACATGAAATCGTAGCTGTATTTCCGTCGAAAGCCTCTAGGGATTTATTCAAAACAATTTCAATGCCTAAGCTATCAACATGGCTATGCACACGGGGTTGTTCTGCGTTATTTTCACTCCAATGGGATATTTTGCTAGCAGGTGTCAAATAGATAACTTCATTTCCATTTTGGCGAATTTTTTCTGCTATAACACTGCCCATATAGAACCCATCATCGTCAAAGACAATTGTCGGGCCTTCTGGCATAGTGCCATCCATAATATCATCTGGTGTGAATAATTTATCCGCAGGCATATTTTCCGTGAAAGGTGTATCGTGGCTTATACCGTAGCCATCCCTACGCCATTTAGCCCCTGTCGCTATCGCCACATGATCCGCGCCAACGGCTAAAATATCATCTAGACCCATTTTACTTTCGCGGAAGATTTCCACATTCAACATTTTATCCAATTGAGTTTGACGATAATCACGCACACGCGCCCATTCTGATAAACCGGGAAGTTGTGATTCTTTGCTAACACGTCCACCAAGATCACGGGTAGATTCTGCAAGCATCACGTCATAACCACGTTGACCTAATGCACGGGCAGCTTCCATACCTGTAGGTCCAGCACCAACAATAAGAACACTACTTTCAGAACCTTTGGTATCAATATTTTCCGGATGCCACCCACGGCGCCATTCTTCCCCCATTGCAGGGTTTTGAGTACAGCGGATAGGATAATGCTTACTATCACCCGTGTAACAAATGTTACATCCAATACATTCCCGGATATCTTCTGGACGGCCTTCTTCAATTTTCTTTGGCAAGAATGGATCTGCAATAGAAGGTCGTGCTGCCCCAATGAAATCAACAATACCACGCTTAACTTGGCTGGTCATGGAATCAGGAGAAGTGAAGCGCCCAACAGTCACAACAGGTTTTGTTGTTTTAGACTTGACCGTGGACATATAATTCTCAAGCGACCCTTCTTTCACGAATCGTGAAACACCCATCTCAAAAGAATAATCCCAAATATTTACATCCCAAAGGTCTGGCAATTCGGCAAGGGCCTCGAAAATCTCCATGCGGTCCCCATGAACAGGTGTTCCATCTGGTCCGCCACCATCATCAACAGAATAGCGAACAGCAACACCACATGTATCACCAACCGCCTCTTTTGTTTCTTCGATTATTTCACGAACAAGGCGCATTCTATTTTCTTGACTACCCCCATATTCATCGCGACGGGTATTTAAGGTCGGATTTAAGAAATTATCCAGCAAGTAATGATGGGTTGCATAGACATAAACGACATCAAATCCCGCTTCTTTTGCACGAAGGGCGGCATTTCTATGCCAACGACGAAGTTCTTTGATATCTGATTTATCCATGGCCCGTGACTGATAAGGGTCACCATTCCAATTGGGCATAGACACCACATCCAAAGGAACTTCACGTGATAGGAAGTTTGGTGTGCGACTACCACCAGCCCATAATTCCACTCCTGCCAATGATCCATGTTCATGAACTTGATCCGTCATGAGACGATGGGACCTGATATCATTATCATCCCATAAGGAATGGCTTGGATATGGCGTATCATCAGATGCAGGATGGATAGAGCAATATTCTGTACAAACGACACCCCACCCGCCTTCTGCTTTGGTTGCACGCATATCAGCAACCATACGGGGACGTTGCCACCCCATCCCCGTACAATGGGGTACTTGATAAAATCTGTTTTTTGCTGTTACAGGGCCAATTTTTACAGGCTCAAATAAAATATCATAGCGTGGGTCACGGGTCATATATATTAATCCTAAAAATTCAAAAGCCCTTCAAGGCTCTCATTTATTACTAAAAATTAACTTATATTTATCTGACTGATCAGTCAATATTTGTTTATTCAATCTTCTAATGCACCAAAATCTTCACCCTTTTCATACGATAATACCTAATGCCAAATTACAAGCGTGTAAAATAGTAGAATCGCCCCTAGTTTATGAATCTTCAATAATTTTTACTTCTTTTTAAATGGCTGGCTTATGACAAATACAACGACTGCACAAAAAGCCCTTAAAACCCATTTCGGCTATGATCATTTTCGGACAGGCCAAGAAGAAGTTGTTAATGCCCTTCTAAACGACAAGAACGTGATGGCGATCATGCCCACAGGCGCAGGCAAATCAATTTGTTTCCAACTGCCCGGTTTGATTAAGGATGGATTAGCGGTTGTCGTTTCCCCCCTTCTTGCCCTCATGGATGACCAAGTTAATGGATTGAAGGCCAACGGTATCGCCGCAGAGACGGTCAATTCAAGCCAAAGCATGGTGGAAAAAAAGCAGATATGGGATCGCCTACAACGTGGCGAGATAAAAATCCTTTATATTTCCCCAGAGAAACTTTTAACTCCCGCCATGATGCGATATTTAAAAACAATCAAAATCGCTATGTTTGCGGTAGATGAATCTCATTGTGTATCACAATGGGGATCTGACTTTCGCCCTGAATATCGAAAACTTTCCTGTCTCTGTCAGGAATTTCCTGACGTCCCCATCGCTGCGGTAACAGCAACGGCAGATCCTGCCACCCGACAAGATATTGAAGAAACCCTTTTCAATCGCCCTAATGAACTTATCACCACGGGCTTTGATCGGGAAAATATTTATATAGGTATGGAAGCCCGCACCAAAGATTGGAAAGGGCAAATTCTTGAATTCATCAAGAGCCAACCCAAAAATTCTTGCGGTATTGTTTATTGCCTATCGCGTAAACGAAATGAGGAAGCGGCTAAATTCCTCGCAGAACAGGGATATAACGCCTATCCTTATCACGCTGGCATGTCAGACAAAGAACGCAAGTCCGTTGTTAACATCTTCATGAATGATCCAGACGCTATCATATGTGGAACCGTAGCCTTTGGTATGGGAATCGACAAGGCCGATGTCCGATGGATTTGCCATGTAGACTTACCAAGCAGCATTGAAGCCTATTATCAAGAAATAGGCAGATCTGGCCGTGATGGATTGCCCGCACAAGCCCATCTTTTATTCAGCCTTCAAGATATTGTCACAAGGCGCAATCTTATGCGCAGTGACACCAAAGACGAAATAACCACAATGAAAGAAACCCAGCGCCTAAACGCCTTAGTCGCCTTATGTGAAACACCAGAATGCCGACGGAAAAGCTTACTGTCTTATTTTGGGGAAAAGATCAAACGTTGCGGTCATTGTGATGTTTGTACTAACCCAAATGAAACAGTAGATGGTACTGAGGTCGCAAAAAAAGTCCTCATCGCCATAAAAGAAACAGGACAACGTTTTGGAAGCAACTACCTTGCCCAACATTTAATGGGCAATGGAACAGCTAAACATGAAAAAAATGGCCACCTAAAACTTCCTTCTTTTAATTCGGGTCCGGAATTTAATGAGAAAGAATGGCTTGCGATCATGCGCCAACTTGTCGGCGCTTGTTATCTAGAGCTAGATATTCGTGCCTATGGCGCCCTAAAATTCATGGATCGTTGCCAGGACCTAATGGAAGGCCATGATAGTTTTCACTATCGCCCTGACGTCGTTCATTCAACACGGAAAACAAAATTACCAAAGAAATCTGCAGCTATGATTGAATTGGTAAATGAGGAAGACAAAGAGCTTTTCACACGTTTAAAAGGTTTACGTCAGCGTATTGCGCGGGCAAAAGACGTCCCACCTTATATTATTTTCAACGATAAAGCCCTCATCCAAATGGCCACAGACAAACCCACGAACTGGAAAGAGTTCCTAACTATTAATGGTGTAGGAGAAGCCAAAGCCGAACAATATTCAGAGGCCTTTTTATCTGAAATAGAAAATTTGCCTCCAACGGACTAACGTAGAAAACAATTACAGTGAGGCATCTAGCAAACTAAAATGATTTATGCCAAGATATTCATTGCTTAGTATAACGTCTCCATCCTAAAATATTCGAAATTATGCGTATGGAAAATATTATGAGTGATTCAGAAATAAATGCAGTATTAGAGTTTTGGTTTATAGAATCAAAACCACAGGATTGGTTTCAAAAGAATCCTGAATATGATGCAGATATAACGAAACGTTTTTCAGGCCTACATCTAGATGTATTTGAAAACCATAGAAGCCATTGGCGTAACACCCCTAAAGGGTGCCTAGCAGAAATCATCGTATTGGATCAATTTCCAAGAAATATGTTTCGCGATACGCCACAAGCCTTTGCTTCGGATGCACGCGCCAGAGACTGCCTTGCCCATACATTAGCCCATGGATATGACAAACAAATGACACAGACAGAACGCAATTTTGCCTATCTTCCGCTTGAACATAGTGAATCAATTGTAGATCAAGAAAAGTCCATTGAATTATTCACAAAAAATGGGGATGCAAACACTTTAGAATATGCACTAAAACATAAAGTAATTATTGAACGATTTGGCAGGTTCCCTCATCGTAATAAAATTCTTGACCGAAAACCTACCGCATTAGAAATTGGTTTCCTAACCGAACCAGGATCTTCTTTTTAGGCATCCCAAGCATTATAATTATCCCACCATCGAATGATAATTTTCATCGGCATAAAACATGTGTTTGATAGAATATTTAATCATAATAAGAAAAAATGGAGTTCACGAAATGGCATCTCGTTCTTTTGCCCGTATTTTTTACATAAGCCTTACGTTTGTTGCTTCACTTTTTTCAGGCATAGCTTTCGGCTATGCAGATCAAACAATTATTTTGGCCTCAACAACATCAACACAAAATTCAGGCCTTTTCGATTACCTGCTTCCTAAATTTAAGGAACAGACAAACATTACCGTCAATGTTGTTGCCGTGGGAACAGGGGCAGCCTTAAAACTTGCGCGCAAAGGGGATGCTGACGTTTTAATGGTTCATCATAAAACATCTGAAGAACAATTTGTCGCAGAAGGCTATGGGGTTAAGCGCTATAACTTAATGCATAATGATTTTGTCCTGTTAGGTCCCAAAAGTGACCCCGCGCAAATAAAGTCGATCAAGTCCATATCTAAGGCATTAAAGGAAATCTCAACACATAATTCTATCTTCCTATCGCGGGGTGATGATAGCGGAACTCATAAACGTGAGTTAGAGTTATGGAGACAGGCGGGAATTGCTGTAAAATCTGCGTCTGGAGGCTGGTACAGAGAAGCAGGTGCAGGCATGGGCGCCACCTTAAATATAGCGGCCGCCATGAACGGTTATGTATTAGCCGACCGGGCCACTTGGATCAGCTTTAAAAACAAACAATCCCTAAAGGTTTTACTTGCAGGTGATAAAGGCCTATTTAACCAATATGGCGTCATCCTAGTGAACCCAGACAAACACCCCCATGTAAAACAAGAGCTTGGACAGACTTTCATTGATTGGTTGCTCTCCGAACACGGGCAGAAATCAATAGAAAACTATAAACTTTCAGGGCAGCAATTATTTATTCCCGATGGCCATTTAAATTAAATACAATTTATCTAGCTTACGTCTTGAGCAAGTTAAACATCTATGCAGTATATACTGCATTAATTTGAGTATATAATCAAAAGCATTAAAAGGATAAGTGGGCTTTACTATGGAACTTCTGCAAGATGCATTCCTTTATTTATTAGCTGCTGTAATCGCGGTGCCGCTGGCCAACAAATTTGGTTTGGGATCCGTATTGGGCTATCTTATTGCTGGTATTTTTATTGGTCCTGTCTTTGGTTTCATCGGTGCAGAAACAGAGGAAATAAAACATTTCGCTGAATTTGGTGTTGTGATGATGCTCTTCCTTGTTGGGTTAGAATTACGCCCAGCCATTCTATGGCGTATGCGAAATAGGCTTATCGGCTTAGGGGGACTTCAAGTTGGTGGAACGATCCTTATTATCGGAACTATTGCTTATTCATTTGGACTTACTTGGCAATACTCCTTGGCAATAGCGATGACATTAGCCCTATCGTCTACTGCAATTGTTTTACAAACATTAAATGAGAAGGGCTGGCTTAAATCCGCAGCGGGCCAATCTGCTTTTTCTGTATTGTTATTCCAAGATATCGCCTTCATCCCAATGCTAGCCTTACTTCCATTACTCGCCATAGAAACAGTGGGGGCAGGAAACGCTACCCAACATAACGGTGCCATAGGCCATTTACCCGCATGGCTTCAGATGATTACAATTTTCGGTGTCATCGCAGGCATCATCATGGCAGGAAAGTTCTTAATCAAGCCAGTATTTCGTTTTATTGCCGAATCTAAATTGCGGGAAATGTTCACTGCTGCGGCCCTTCTCTTGGTCATAGGGATCGCTCTTTCTATGTATATGGTGGGGCTTTCCCCTGCCCTTGGAACTTTCCTTGCAGGCGTTGTCTTGTCTGATAGTGAATATCGCCATGAATTAGAAAGTGATATAGAACCCTTCAAAGGATTACTCCTAGGGTTATTTTTCATATCTGTTGGTGCAGGTATTGATTTCGACCTTCTGTTCAATGATCCACTTTTCATTTTTGCACTTACTTTGGCATTGATCGGTTTAAAGTTTTTCATTCTGTTAACTCTTTCTCGCATTTTTAAATTTCCATCAACCAGGGGAATTCGCCTTTGTCCTCTTTGGTTTTGCCAAACTAAACGGCGTTCTCCCTCTCGATATTGTACAAACATTAACTTTAGTCGTCGCCCTTTCCATGCTTTTAACACCACTGTTATTTGTCTTCTATGAGCACATAATTGTCCCACGGGCAATATTAGACACACAACAAGAAGCAGATGATATAGACGAACATGCGACAGTCGTATTAGCGGGTGTTGGACGATTTGGACAGGTCATTGCGCGCCTACTTATCACCAACGGATATAAAGTTGTGGTGCTAGATCACGACCCGCAATTGATTGAACAAATGGGAAAGATCGGCATTAAGACATATTATGGTGACCCAACCCGTTTGGATCTATTGCGTTCTGCCGGAGTTGAGAAGGCCGAAGTTTTCATTGCCGCCTTGGATGATAAAGATAGCCAGACAACCCTTGTTCAAAACATAACCAAGACCAATCCAAATTGTAAAATTCTTGCGCGCGCAAAAGATCGCCATCATGTCTATGAACTTGAGAATGCAGGCGCAGACATCATCATTCGCGAAATGTTTGAATCATCCTTAACCATAGGCCGCCTTGCCCTTATAGAGTTAGGGCATCATGCTTTTCGTGCAGCACAAAAGGCACGTACCTTTCGTAAACATGATGAACAAGTCCTTAATCTTTTGCGAGAGCATTGGAATCAAGAAACCTATAGTCAAAACTACGCACATGTTATGAAAAGCCAAAACGAAGAACTTTTGGAAATTATGAAAGCAGAACAAGCAGAAGCCGAAGAAAAGAACGAAGGTAAAGATTCTGATCATGAGGCATACGAAAACTATGACCAACAAGGTGTTTGAAATCTTGAATCTATAAAAAGTAACAGGAAAAAATATGACCAACACCCCACATATAATAAGTACCGCCGAAATCATATTACCGTCAACAGACCTACCCGCTGATATCGCCTTTTTCACAAAAGCATTGGGGTTTCGTATGGAATTAATATTTCCAGCAGACAACCCCCAAGTGACTGTATTATCTGGTCATGGGATGAGATTACGCCTTGATAAATCTACAGAGCAACCGGCAGGTAAATTACGCTTAGCGTTTGATAACCCAAAGTCTGTAGCTGAAGGCAAGACAAATCTAACCGCCCCTAACGGAACAGAGATCGAAATTGTTGCCGTGACCCCTCCCCTCGTGATCCCGGATACAGATCATCATTTCATCGTGCGTCGCATGCTTGATAATCAACCTTGGATTATTGGACGTGCAGGCATGAATTATCGTGATCTCATTCCAAATAGATTAGGTGGGGCAATCATCGCCTCTCATATTAGGATACCTGATGGCGGGCCAGTGCCTGATATGGTTCATTACCATACAATTGGATTCCAACTTATCTATTGTTTTAAAGGTTGGGTGCGCTTGGTTTATGAAGATCAAGGGCCAGAATTTATCCTAAAGGCAGGTGATTGCGTTATCCAACCACCTGAGATCCGCCACCGTGTGCTAGAGGCTTCCGACGGCTTAGAAGTCATCGAAATTGGCGTACCCGCAGAACATGTCACCACCATAGATCATTACATGGAATTACCGACGGGCCGATTCTTACCTGATAGGGATTATGGCGGACAGACGTTTATTCGCCATGAACTGGAAAAATCAACATGGAATCCATGGGTCATTCCAAATTTTGAAGAAAGAGACACGGGTATTTCAGAAGCATCATCACAAGTTGCATCCGTAAAAATCATACGACCTAACCAAGATGTGATCAAAAATATGCCCCCTCAAACAGACATATCTACACCATGGATAAGCCATGATTCGGATATCTTCTTTTCCTTTATATTACAAGGTGATGCACAGTTATCTGTTGAGGGTCAGGAATGCCAGAAACTGTCAAAAGAAGAGGCCTTTGTTTTACCACCTCAGCTAAAAAGTAAACTTTCTAATTGCTCTATGGATTTAGAAATTCTACAAATATCACTGCCAGCAGATTTTAACTTCAAAATTCATGCTGAATAAATTCACTAATGATATGGACAAACTTGTTCATATGTGGACTATATGTTTTTCCTAAACTGACATTAAGGTCGGAAACGGATGTACTTACAGGGAGATTAACAAATGAAAAAATTACTTATGTCAGGTGTTACAGCACTTGCACTAACAGCTGCAGCAACTGCAGCACAAGCGTCCGACATCAAAATTGGCGTATTGCTTGGTTTCACAGGCCCAATTGAATCGTTAGCGCCTGATATGGCTGCTGGTGCAGAATTGGCTCTTAAAGAAGTTTCAGACAGTGGTCTTCTTCTTGGTGGTTCTACTATTTCCTCGGTTCGTGCTGATAGTACTTGTATCGATTCTGCTGCAGCAACGGCTGCGGCTGAGCGTATGGTAACTTCTGATAAAGTTGCTGCTATCATGGGCGCTGATTGTTCTGGTGTTACTGGCGCAGTTGCAAGCAACGTTGCGGTTCCAAACGGTGTTGTTATGGTTTCACCATCGGCAACATCACCTGCCCTAACAACTTTGCAAGATAACGGCCTTTTCTTCCGTACAGCACCATCTGATGCACGCCAAGGGGTTGTATTGGCTGACATGGTGTCTTCACGTGGTATTAAATCTGTTGCTGTGACTTACACCAACAACGATTACGGTAAAGGCGTTGCAGATTCTTTCACTGCTGCATTTGCTTCTAAAGGCGGTAAAGTAGAAATCGCAGCAGCCCATGAAGATGGTAAAGCTGATTATTCTGCTGAGGTTGGCGCTTTGTCTGCTTCTGGTGCTGATACTTTGATGGTATTTGGTTATGTTGACCAAGGTGGTAAAGGTATTATCCAAGCATCTCTTGATGCTGGTGCGTTCGATACATTTATCGGTTCTGACGGTATGGTTGGTATTTCACTTGTCGAAGCATTAGGCAAAGACATTGAAGGCTTCATCACATCTGAGCCAGGCAGCCAAGCAAAAGGCTTTGAAGTTTACCAAGGCAGCTCAAAAGCAGCTGGTTTCAATGGCTCTAGCCCATTCTCTGCACAATCTTATGATGCTGCTGCTTTGATTGCTTTGGCTATCCAAGCAGGCGGATCTTCTGATCGTGCCTCTATCCAAGCAAACATTCTTAATGTTGCAAACGCTCCTGGTGAGAAAATCAACCCAGGTGAGTTGGATAAAGCGTTACGTGTTCTCGCTTCTGGCGGTCAAGTTAACTATGAAGGCGCAACTGGCGTTGAGTTAACAGACATTGGTGAAACACCTGGTGTTTATAAAGAAAATGTTGTGAAAAATGGTAAAATTGAAGTTATTAATTATCACTAGGTTTTCTTAGATATATTAAATGCAAAAGCCCGGCATCTTCATGTCGGGCCTTTGTGTTTTAAGCACCGCAAAAGGTGAGTTATTTTATAACCTCATGAACAGGTGCTTTAAAATAAAATTTTATAGTTGGGTTAACAAAAGAAAGATCGGCCTAATATGATAAAGGTTGACAATATACATAAGAGTTTCGGTGGTTTTAAGGCTCTAAATGGGGCCTCACTGGAAATCGAAGAAGGATCCATTACCGGTCTGATCGGCCCTAATGGCGCAGGAAAAACGACATTATTTAATGTGATAGCTGGGGCGCTTCCGCCCACATCTGGCACTGTTTTTTTAGACGGTGAAGATGTAACAGGTTTGCCACCACATGAATTATTCAAAAAAGGTATGCTTCGCACCTTTCAGATTGCACATGAATTTTCAACAATGACGGTGCGCGAAAACCTGATGATGGTTCCAGACAATCAGTTAGGCGAAAATCTACTTCATGCATTATTCAGTGGTAAAAAAGTGCGTGAACAAGATGCAGAAATTCGTAAAAAAGCCGATGAAGTCATTGAATTTTTAGAAATTTCACATGTCGCCAATGAATTAGCCGGCAACCTATCAGGGGGACAAAAGAAGCTCCTAGAATTAGGGCGCACAATGATGGTTGATGCGAAGGTTGTTTTTCTTGATGAGGTGGGTGCAGGTGTGAACCGTACCTTATTAAACACCATCGGGGATGCCATTATTCGGTTAAATAAAGAACGTGGCTATACATTCTGTATGATTGAACATGATATGGATTTCATTGGGCGTATGTGCGACCCCGTGATCGTTATGGCTGAAGGTATGGTCCTTGCAAAAGGAACTGCTGCTGAAGTTCAAGCGAATGAGCAGGTGATAGAAGCCTATCTTGGTACAGGTTTGAAAAACAAACCTTTAGAAAAAATAAAATCAGTATCAGAAGGAGCCACTTCATGAGCTTTCTGATTGGTGAAAATATGGTTGGCGGCTATGGCAGTGCTGACAATATTTTAAAAGGTTGCACCATCGCAGTCGAAAAAGGACAAATTGCAGTCATTGTAGGGCCAAATGGCGCAGGTAAATCAACAGCGATGAAAGCTGTTTTTGGTATGCTTCACCTACGCGAAGGCGAAGTACGTCTTGGTGAAAA
>CBFCZA010000050.1:0-11849 GCA_965602285.1 uncultured Curvivirga sp.
GATCTTTATCGCCAAGGGGATATCAACTTCATCTTGAATATGGAACCTAAAAGCTTGGCTGCATTCTTTGCTGAGGAACATGGTCCATCTGCCTGCGGTATGGCTTTTCGTGTTGATAACTCTCAAGCCGCCTACAATCGTGCCTTAGAGTTGGGTGCGCAACCTGTTGATATACCCGTTGGTCCGATGGAATTGAAATTACCAGCAATCAAAGGGATTGGCGGGGCACCTATTTATTTAATCGATCGTTATGATGAAGGCGAAACAATTTATGATATTGATTTCGATTTTCTCACCGATGTGGACCGCCACCCAAAAGGTTTTGGGTTAGAGCTCATCGACCATCTAACTCATAATGTGTATCGTGGGCGCATGAACCACTGGGCTGATTTTTACGAAAAATACTTTAATTTTAAGGAAATTCGTTTCTTTGATATTAAGGGTGAATATACGGGCCTAACATCCAAGGCAATGACGGCGCCTGATGGAAAAATTCGCATTCCTTTAAATGAAGAGTCTTCTGGTGGTTCAGGTCAAATTGAAGAATTTTTGATGCAGTTTAATGGTGAAGGCATTCAGCATATTGCTTTATTAACCAATGATATTATTAAAACCATTGATGATTTACGGGCGCAAGGTGTGCCGTTTATGACCGCACCCCCTGAAACATATTATGAAATGTTGGACGAAAGAATCCCTGGTCATGGTGAAGACCAATCTGATTTGAAACCGCGTGGTATCTTGCTTGATGGTGCGGTAGCAGAAGGCCAGCCACGGTTGTTGTTACAGATTTTCACGGAAACAGTTTTCGGACCGGTATTCTTTGAGATTATCCAACGTAAAGGTGATGATGGTTTTGGTGAAGGCAACTTCAAAGCGTTGTTTGAATCAATTGAACGGGATCAAATTCGCCGCGGTGTGATTGAGATTAAGTAAATTAATCCCTACGCAGTAATTCATTTACTGTGTAGGGTTAAGTTTAATCTGGAAAGCATTCTGAAAAATTTAATCCGTATTCTTCACATTCAGCAATAGATCGTTCTACGGATGGTACCTCTTTTATCAATTGTTTGGTTAAAGTAGTGGCATTATTTTCCATAGTTAAAATCAGGTTATTAGTTAATTCTGAACTTTCGAAATTCATCAAGTTTGGTTCTAGTGAGCTTTGTAAACTAGCCGAAGCATTGTAAATAGCCGTTATTTCAGAAGTTTTGAAAGCGGCTTTTTTGAAAGTAGGTTTGTGATCAGCTCTTATAAAAAATAAAACATATGGATTACTTATATTTACTGCTTGATCAGTATCAGCATAGCTGCAGGCGGTGTTTGCTGGTTTATTATAAAATTGTGGACGTCTTGTTATTTTATTTACAGTAAAACATTTTGAATTCCAATTACTTCTATCGATTGATAATAGACCTTCTTTCAAATCATCAGGTACTTTTCCGTTGGGTTCGAAAATAAAGGCCATATATCCACTACGCGCATCATCTTCTGTACAGTTGGTTCCATCCACGCTAAAGCCTGTATTAACGACTGAAGATGCAGAAACTATACCAGTATCATCACTTAGTCCATTTATGAAGCCATTCAAAACACCTGCTGTTTCCCTTGCGATTCCTACATAAGGGTTTGCTGGAAGTTTTATGTTTTGGGCAGCCTCAAATATTTTTTGAGCCATAAATACTGTGTCACTAGATCCTTGGGTTTTAATTAAGTTAATTCCGTATGATATACGGGAAAAATACCCATTATTTGTCAGTAATTGAAATTTGTTGATAATAGTATTCTGAGCCCCACCATATTGGATAAATCCTTTTTTAGCATTTTCTAATGTGATTTCCCTTAATACAGGAAAGGAGTAAGAAAGAGGGTTGGCAGGGTCATCAATTTTTTCAGGGTTCGCTGAAATAGAAATGCCAAGCTTTTTGTCTTCTTTAAAAAAGCTACTATCTTTTTCGAAACGTGCACCCTTAAGGATAAGTGATAACCTATGATCTTTGATACTGATGCATGCTGATTTTGAGTTTGGTATAAACAAAGGTAAATTAGAGAGATTATAATCTGCGTATGAGAGTGAAATAGGCGTTAGAAATATAAATAACAAACCTACAATTTTTAATTTTAGATAGTTCATTTTATTCCTCCTAAAGTATATTAGGTATTTCTACTTTAAAAGGGGTTGGAATGTCAAGTTATTCTAGCAAAAATAGAATATTGGATTAAATGAAATAATTATTAGCCAGCGTCACTTTGATTTTCTGGAATGGCCTTATCAAATGCTTCTAGTTTTAAGCAATTTTGTTCTATGCGCACAATGTTTGGATAAGGTGATAAATCAAGGTTGAAACGGCGGGCGTTATATACTTGTGGGATTAAGCAGCAATCAGCCATTGTTGGCGTATTACCAAAGCAGAAGTCGCCTGTATAATTACTATTTGAAAGTGTTGTTTCTAATCCTTCAAAACCAACTTGTAGCCAATGAAGATACCATTTCATTTTTTCTTCTTCGCTGATTCCAAGTTCACCTGTTAGATATTGTAAAATTCGTAGATTGTTTACTGGGTGAATATCGCAAGAAATTGCTTGGGTAAGGGCGCGTATGTGGGCGCGTTCTATGGCAGAGCCAGGAAGTAAGCTTGGTGCTGGTTGGATGTCTTCAAGATATTCCATCATCGCGACAGATTGCGTAAGGATGGATCCTTCGTCATCTATAAGGGTAGGGACCAATTTTTGTGGATTAATGGCAACATAATCACTTTTTTTATGTTCCCCTCCGTCTTTGACCAAATGAACCAAGGCATCTTCATATGAAATGCCTTTTAAATTCAATGCAATACGCACGCGATACGCGGCGGAGGAACGCCAAAAAGTATAAAGTTTCATGATTTTTCTTAACTATTTAAATGTTAGCCTTCAATTAAACATGATTCTGCATTTTGCCGAACCTTGTTCATGAGTGTCTTCAATGTATTGATTTCATCACTGGATAGCCCAGAGAGGATTTCTTTTTCTCTGTTTAGGACCATGGGAACAAGTTCTTTATAGACGCTATTTCCGTTATCCGTTAGGGATAGGTTAACGCGCCTTCTATCGGCCTTATCAACTTTACGTTCTAGGAAACCATGCTTTATCAGGCCTTTGATCGCACGGCTAATTTGAACTTTATCTAAACTAGAATGGTCGACAACTTCACTGGCTGATAATGGTTGATTATTACCAATAACCGCCATGGCCCGCCATTCGTAAATTGTTAGGCCATGCGCCTTTGTATAGGTTTCCGCCACCGCATGACTTACATCCCTATAAAATACCCGCACAAGATATGGAAAGAAGGATGAAAGATCAAAAATACTTTCATCTGCCTTTAGGTCAGGGGTGCGATTTTTATTTTGGTCGGGCATTTGATCCTCTTTAATATCGAAACTCTTAAGAATTATGTTGCGCATCACTCCATTAGTTTCGTTTGAAACAATATAATTTCATTTGAAACAATTATGCAAGGAAAACTTCAAAATATTGAATTTTATTTTATTAATGCATTGATAAAAAACAATTTAAAATATTACTCTTCATAGAAAACTTTATTTGAATATTTGATTGAAATATATTTCTGTCATGAAAAAAATCATAAAGTTGTTGCATTAGTTTCAAATGTAACTATTATAAATTTGCGCATCGGCAGTGAACCTCTTTTTACTGCTTCGTCCATATGTTTTGACGCTGAACCAATATGTTTCAGTAAATCTTTTGAAAGTTTGCCTTTTTGAAGATTTGCGCTGTAACCGATTTATAGAAAGAGGTTTGTTATGAAAATTGAACAAATTCACCACGTAGCCTATCGTTGTAAAGACGCAAAAGAGACCGTTGAATGGTATACAAAATATCTGGATATGGACTTCATTTTGGCTATTGCTGAAAATGAAGTGCCATCAACAAAGGCCCCAGATCCTTATATGCATATTTTTCTAGATGCGGGTAATGGTAATATTCTTGCTTTTTTTGAAATTCCAAATTCACCAGAAATGGGTCGTGATCTAAATACACCTGATTGGGTACAACATTTAGCGCTTCAAGTTGGTAGCATGGACGAACTTATGGAAGCGAAAGCTAAATTGGAAGCTGATGACATCAGCGTTATCGGACCTACAGACCATACAATTTTCAAATCAATCTATTTCCGAGATCCAAGTGGCCATCGCCTTGAATTGGCTGTGAATACGAATACACCGGATATGGACAAAAAACTAGATGATGTGAAGTGGGAAATGCTTGAAGAATGGTCCAGAACCAAAAAAGCACCGAACCACGCTGCTTGGATGCATGAAAAAGAATTTAGCTAAACTTTAATGGCTATGAAATTTTCTTCAAAATATATAAAATAATACAGGTACTTTATAATGAAACTCGCTTCTCTCAAAAATAACAGCCGTGATGGCCAGCTGGTCGTTGTTAGCCGTGATTTATCTTCTTATGTCTTGGCAAGTGATATCGCACCAACCATGCAGGCCGCTTTGGATGATTGGGCAAAGATTAGTCCTAAGTTAGAAGCGTTATATGAAAGTTTAAATGCGGGTGAAGCTAAGGGAAGTTCTGCCTTTGATGAAGCCGCCTGTGAATCTCCATTACCACGTGCCTATCAATGGGCTGATGGTTCTGCTTATGTAAATCATGTTGAATTGGTACGTAAGGCGAGAAATTCTGAAGTTCCAGAAAGCTTTTGGCATGATCCGTTAATGTATCAAGGTGGCTCTGATAGTTTTATTGGTCCACGTGATGATATTCCATTGGGATCAGAAAGCTGGGGGATAGATTTTGAAGCTGAAATCGCCGTGATTACAGATGATACACCGATGGGTGTTTCTGAAGAAGACGCAGCTGGTCATATCAAATTACTTATGCTGGTAAATGATGTTTCTTTACGTGGACTTATTCCTGCGGAATTAGCCAAAGGTTTTGGTTTCTTTCAATCAAAACCATCCAGTGCATTTTCCCCTGTGGCTGTGACACCGGATGAATTAGGTACATCTTATGTGGATGGAAAAGTAGAATTGCCTCTTCTTTCGACATTGAATGGTGATGTGTTTGGTAAACCAGAAGCAGGTGTCGACATGACATTTAGCTTCCCTAAGCTTGTGTCCCATGCCTCCATGACGCGCCCGCTAAGTGCAGGGGCCATCATTGGGTCTGGTACAGTTTCAAATAAACAAAATGGTGGTCCCGGAAAGCCGGTATCTGAAGGCGGCCTCGGCTATAGCTGTATCGCAGAAATTCGGATGATAGAAACCATCAATGATGGAACCCCTAAAACATCATTTATGAAGTTTGGGGATACAATTTCCATTGAAATGAAAAATAAGGATGGAGCATCAATCTTTGGTAAAATCGACCAAAAGGTTGTGCAGTATAAAGGTTAAATCTCACGAAGAGGGTTAGTAGAATGCTCCAAGCATATGAATATCCGGAATTTGAATATATTCAATCCGAAGAACAAAAAACAGGGCAAGTGAACCGTCATCAGGCAGTTATCATTGGGGCCGGCCCAGTCGGTGCAACAATTGCCTTGGATTTTGCAAAACAAGTGATCTCTTGTGTTGTTTTAGATGATAATAACACCGTTAGCATCGGGTCACGTGCGGTATGTTATGCGAAACGCCCTTTAGAAATTTGGGATCGTCTTGGGTGTGGCGAACGCATGGTCGAAAAAGGTGTCGTGTGGAATATTGGTAAGGTCTTTCGTGATGAAGAAAAAGTTTACCAATTCGATCTTTTACCTGAAGAAGATCATAAGATCCCTGCCTTCATTAATCTTCAACAATATTATCTTGAAGAATATATTATTGATGAATGTTTGAAATATCCAGATCTGATAGACCTTCGTTGGAAGTCAAAAGTAATCAGTATCCGCAATGAACCTGATCATGTGGTCTTGCAAGTCGAAACACCTGATGGTGTTTATGCGGTTGAAGCGGATTATGTTGTTGCTTGTGATGGAGCTAATTCCGATACACGCGCCAAAATGGGATTGGATTTTGAAGGTCAGTTTTTCCAAGATCGTTTCTTGATTGCAGATGTCGTGATGAAAGCTGATTTCCCTGCAGAACGTTGGTTTTGGTTTAACCCACCGTTCCATCGTGGACAGTCTGTTCTACTTCACATGCAATCGGAAAATGTTTGGCGGATCGATTTCCAGTTAGGCTGGGACGCTGACCCTGAAGAAGAAAAAAAACCAGAGAAAATTATCCCGCGATTAAAAGAAATGTTGGGTGATGATGCCGATTTCGAATTGGAATGGATGTCGGTTTATCAATTCGCTTGTCGTCGTATGGAAAGCTTCCGTCATGGTCGCGTTCTTTTTGCAGGAGATTCTGCACATCAAGTGTCGCCATTTGGGGCACGCGGGGCCAATACCGGCATTCAAGATGTAGATAACCTTGCATGGAAAATGAAACTAGTACTTGAAGGAAATGCACCAGATAGCTTCCTAGACACCTATAGTGAAGAACGTGTGTTCGCCGCAGATGATAATCTTATGAACTCTACACGATCAACTGATTTCATTTCCCCTAAAAGCCCAATCAGTACTGCCTTCCGCGATGCTACATTGGACTTAGCCAGCGATTATGAGTTTGCACGCCCATTAGTGAATTCTGGTCGTCTATCAACACCTACTGCTTATGTTGATAGTTCCCTGAATACGGACGATACGGATGCATTTGCAGGTAAAATGTTCCCGGGAACTAATATCGCAGATGCCCCCGTAACTGTTGGTGGTCAAGATAAGTGGTTCTTGAATACAGTAGGTGGACGTTTTACGGCACTTGTTTTTGGTGACGGACCTTCGGTTCAAGAAATCAATGTGGATGGCATCCTATGTGACGTTCTTGTTGTGGGTAGAGATATCGAAGATAAAAAAGGTCTTTTGGCAGAACGTTATGATGGCCAAAACGGAACAGCATATCTATTGCGTCCAGATCAGCATGTTGCTGCACGCTGGCGTGATTTTGATGAGGGTAGAATTAAATCTGCTATTAACAAAGCAACAGGTCGTGGGTAAGGAGACATAATATGCCTTTAAATACAAAAGCAAATATCGCACGCCCTGATGATTTCTATCAGGAGCTCATTGATCTGCATCGGGACCTTAGTGACGATGAAAGCCGTGATGTGAATGCAAAGCTTATTTTGCTACTATCAAATCATATTGGTGACATTGATGTCTTACGCAAGGCGATGGAAATTGCAAAAATTGATAAATAGTTAAGATTACTTACTTTCATCTTAAGAAGGGCGGCCTAGCATTATGTTGGGTCGCACTTTTTTGTAAATACTTGATTTAATACATTAGTAAAGCATTAGGTATGTTTTTTGCTTGGTTGATTGGAGTTCGTGAAATTCTAACATAAAGGGGAAAAATATGCCGGATATGGTTGCTGGTTTAGGAGTAGGTATTTCATCCGCACCCAAAATGCAAAGGCCGAATGGTCTGTTTGATGATGCGAAAGTTGGCGGCGCATCTGCATCTACTTCTAAGGCAAAAGAAGCAGAACCACATAGTTTACGCGATGAAATAAATGAGGTTGGTTTTCGTAAGTTTGCGGAAAAAATTAAAGAAGAAAAAATGGAAGAGCTGCGCGCTCAAATTCTCGAAAAAATGGGGATTTCTGAAGACGAGCTTGCGAATATGTCGGGAGAGCAGCGTAGTAATATTGAAGCTGTTATTGCAAGAGCCATCCTCGATCGTATGGAGGCAATGAAAGCCGTTAAAGAGAAAGAAGCGCCTCAACAAAAAAATAATACTGAAATAACCAAACCGGAAATCTATCAAGCGCCTGTGACAAACTCCCTATCGGCAAATAAGGATAGAGAAAAAGGGGGGAATCCCGTTATATTTTCCATAACTGTTTGATCATCAATTGAGGGTAGATACGAAAAAGCAGCAATACAAAAAATATATTGCTGCTTTTATACGTGAATAATAGATTAGCTATTACTTTGGTTGGCCAGTATTTAGGGCACCCCACATTTCGCGATCACGATCGGCAGTCCAAATTTTAGGACGTACCATGCCTTTTGCTTCGTCATGGGCGCGTGCAACATCAAATGGCATACAATGTTCGTAAATAACCCAATCACCATATTTAGGGTCCATGTCGGCTTTGCACTCATTAAATAATGTTTGTAGATCCCAATCATTTTCAACAGCTTTTTTTGCATTGCCGAATAGGTCAGAAATGAAAGCACGAGTGCCGGAGATAGCTTCTGCGCATTTCTCTGGTGTTTCTAATGCATCGCCACGACCCGGCACCAATTTATTTGGATTAAGGGCTGTAAGGTTGTCTAATGTTTTTGGCCAGTCAGTAAGATGTGCATCACCAGTATATGGTGTTGCGCCATATTCAACTAAATCACCAGCATAGAGGATTTTTTCTTCTGGTAACCAAGCAATAGTATCGCCTTGCGTGTGGCCTTTACCAACATGCATGATTTCAACCTTACGGTTTCCAAGGTCAACTGTTAGTTTCTCATCAAAAACAATAGTAGGCCAAGTAAGACCTGGAATTGTTTCATCACCTTGGAATAGGCGTGGGAAACGACCAAGTTCAGAATCCCAATCATCTTGACCGCGTTCTTCGATCATTTCATAAGTGCCACGGCTGGCAATGATGTTCTCTGGCTCATAAGCAGCCGCACCAAGGACACGAACAGCATGGTAATGGCTTAATAATACATATTTAACAGGCTTGTCTGTAACTTCACGAATACGTTTTAAAACGTCTTGTGCCATATATGGTGTTGCTTGTGTATCAATCACCATCACACCATCATCACCAATGATGACACCTGTGTTTGGATCACCTTCAGCAGTATAGGCATATGCGCCTTCACCAAGTTTTGTAAAAGATACTTTTTTATCGCCAAGATCGCCCGTAGAGGCAAAAGTTTTAGTCATTTTCATGCTCCTGATCAAAAATTCTGATCGCATTATACAGATATTTGTTTCAATTGAAACCATTTTTGTTACAACTGAAACTATATTTTTATTTTAAATTTGAAGCGACCTTGTAGGCGAAGAAAATGTTTGATTTTAACTATAGGTTTTAAAAGTCTGTAAAAGTTGCAATTTTATAAAAATAAAGATAGAAACAACAGTATATAGAAAAGCAAATCATTTTATCGAAGCCAAGCCCGAACCCGCTTCGTTCAGAAAATCCCCTTAAAATTTATATTTTTAATTAGATAGCGGAAGGATTGCTTCTATGTCTCTTGCAGACCAAATAGGCAGCAGCAATGTTGCAGAGATTGTTTTACCTTATACTGATGAAGTAAAAGAACGCACAGCCCCCATATATGAGAAGCTAAAAGGCCATATATCACAAATGGATTGGGTCTATTTTGCCCCATTGATTGACGAGATCAATCGACTTAAAAAAGAAAAAAATGCTGTTATTTTAGCGCATAATTATCAAACACCAGAGATCTACCATGGTGTGGCAGATATTGTTGGTGATAGCCTGAAATTAGCACGGGATGCATTAAGCGTTGAAGCAGATGTCATTTTACTTTGTGGTGTTCATTTTATGGCGGAAACAGCCAAAATTTTGAACCCTAGTAAAACAGTATTAATTCCTGATACGAACGCAGGCTGTTCCTTGGCAGATTCTATCACTGCCGCAGATGTTCGTGGTATGAAAGCCCAATATCCCGGAGTTCCAGTGGTTACATATGTGAATACAACGGCTGAAGTAAAAGCGGAAACAGACGTTTGTTGCACGTCTGGTAATGCGGCAAAAATAATTAAATCTTTAAATACGGATCGTGTCATCATGATCCCAGATAAATATTTAGCTGCAAATATTTCTAAAGAAACCGGTATTGAAGTCATAACTTGGGATGGGCGTTGTGAAGTACATGAACTTTTCACACCTAAAGAAGTGAATGAGTTTAGGGATCAAAATGAAGGCGTGGTTGTCATTGCGCATCCAGAATGTACGCCTGAGGTTGTAGAGGTTGCTGACTTCTCTGGATCAACAGCGCAAATGGTTGACTATATTGCTGAAGAGAAGCCAGAGAAGGTCTTTATGGTTACTGAATGTTCGATGAGCGATAATGTGTCTGTTGAGCATCCTGATGTTGAATTTGTTAAGCCATGTACGATTTGTCCTCATATGAAGAAGATTAACCTTTCGAATATTCTGCATTCTTTACGTACGATGTCTCATGAAATTGAAGTAGATCCAGAAATCGCAGAACGTGCGCGTTTGTCTGTAACCCGCATGCTAGATGTAAAGTAAAACTACATATCTTTGATCGATAAATTTAGGATTCTTCAATATGTCTGATTTAAATATAAATCAAATTTTACCTTTGGTTCAAATGGCTTATGCAGAAGATCTAGGGGATGCTGGTGATGTGACTACTTGGGCTACAATACCTGAGGATGCGACGTCAGAGGCTTCTTTGAATAGTAGGCAAGATGGAATAGTTGTTGGCGTTGAAATCGCGCAGGCATGTTTCCATCATATTGATCCTGATCTTGATATTATACTTTGTAAGCGTGATGGGGATCCTGTTGTAAAAGGGGAAACTATCATGACGCTTTCAGGACGCTCTCGATCGATCTTAACAGGGGAACGGGTTGCCTTGAATTTTATGGGGCGGTTGTCTGGTATTGCGACCCTAACGTCACAATATGCAACCGCCGTATCCCATACGAAGGCACGCATTTGTTGTACTCGTAAAACAACCCCCGGTTTACGAAAGTTAGAAAAATTTGCGGTTCGTTGCGGGGGTGGGGTAAACCATCGTTTTGGTCTTTATGATGCGGTTTTGATTAAAGATAATCATATCGAAGCATGTGGAACTATTGGTGGGGCTATTGATCGGGCAAAGGAAAAGGCGGGTCATATGGTAAAGATCGAGGTGGAACTTGATCATCTATCGGATATTCAAGAGGCGTTAAACCATAAACCTGATGTGATCATGCTTGATAACATGAACCCGTTACAATTAGCTGAAGGCGTAGCCATGATTGATGGACGTGCCGTGGTTGAGGCATCAGGATCTGTTTCACTAGATACTGTAAAAGACATTGCAGAAGCGGGCGTTAATCTTATTTCGATTGGTCGATTAACCCATAGTGTTGAAAATTTTGATGTTGGGTTAGATTTCTGATTTTACTGTATGGTTAAAACCTGAATAAATATTTTTTGCTCTAGATGATTTATGCTAGATTGCATGTTGGTGAAATGATAATGGGGAGGCCCTTGCCGTGGAAGACGAAATACAAGCCGTTGAATCGTTAATAGATACACTAATTGAATTTGCAGTAAAATATGGGTTCCAAATTGTTGGGGCAATCATCTTTTTAGCGATCGGCCTGAAGGTTGCAGCATGGATCGGTGGTAAAACAGCTAAACTTTGCCAAACAAAAAATATGGACCCGACCCTTTCCGGTTTCATCGGAAATATAGTCAAGATTATCATTGTTGGTTTTGTGGCGATCATTACGTTGGGGAACTTTGGTATAAGCACGGCCCCATTGATTGCGTTGGCTGGTGCTGGTGCTTTTGGTGCGACCTTGGCTATCCAAGGGCCGTTATCAAACTATGGTGCAGGTTTATCTATCATTCTTGCACGTCCTTTCATAGTGGGTGATACCATTAGTGTGAAAGGCATCAGTGGTGTTGTCGATGAAGTGAAATTAGCAGCCACAGTTCTTGTCGGGGAAGATAAAGAAAAAATCACCATACCCAATAAGAAAATTGTTGGGGAAGTTATTGTCAATTCCCACGGACATCGTATCGTCGAAGCACGTATTCCTATTTCTAGCGGATGTGATAGCGAGGCTG
>CBFCZA010000051.1:0-11838 GCA_965602285.1 uncultured Curvivirga sp.
GCTGTGGTCGGTACTGAAGTAGAATTTACAATCTTTGGAGAAAACATAAAAGCCGTTGTTACCGAAGACTGCCTCTATGATCCAGAAAATGAACGTTTAAGAATGTAGCTTCTTAAATCATCAACAAAAAAGGGAGCATTTAGCTCCCTTTTTTTCACTTATATTCTGATCAGCTTAAAGCAGCATCGCCAACAAAAGGGTTGCTTCTGCGTTCATCGCCGAAGGTAGAAAGGCCACCATGACCGGGGATGAAGGTAATGTCATCACCAAAGGGCCAAAGCTTCTTGGTAATGGAATCAATTAAATCTTGATGGTTTCCTTTTGGGAAATCTGTGCGTCCGATAGAACCTTGAAAAAGAACATCACCCACAATGGCAAGTTTGTCTTCTTCACTGATGAAAACCACATGTCCCGGTGTATGGCCCGGGCAATGGATTACTTTTAAGGTTACATTTCCAACTTTTACTTCATCATTATCATTCAGCCAGCGCGTAGGTTCAAAGGGAACAGTGGGTGGAAAGTTAAATTGCGCCACCTGACTTTCTAGTTGATCCAGCCAAAAACGTTCGTCTTCTTGTGGGCCTACGATAGGAAGGTTTCTTTTTTCTGCAAGCTCTCCCGTCGCACCAACATGATCTAGATGCCCATGGGTTAAAAGGATCTGCGTAAGGTTAACCCCCGCCTCTTCTACTGCCTTTTCAATCAGATCGATATCTCCCCCCGGATCAATAACGGCTGCTTCATTTGTATCTTCACACCAAATCAGGCTACAATTCTGCTGATATGCGGTTACAGGAATGATTGAGGCTTTTAAGGACATTTTTTGCTCCAGTAGGACTTGTCATAAGAATTATCGACACTAAATTATAGTGCTACACAAGGTAGAACAAGAACTATTGAAACGCTATGTTAACAAATAGCCACAACAATTTTATAATAGGGTAATTTTATGGAAACGCTTAATAAGATTTTACAAATGAACAAAGACTGGGTGGCACGTGTTCATGATAGTGACCCTGAATTTTTTGATCGTTCCAGCCAAGGGCAATCCCCTGAGTTTCTTTGGATTGGGTGCGCAGACAGCCGTGTTCCAGCAAACCAGATATTAGGCCTTCCACCAGGGGAAGTATTCGTACACCGTAACATTGCAAATGTTGTAGTGCATAGTGATCTCAACTGCCTGTCTGTTTTGCAATATGCCGTTGAAGTCTTAAAAGTAAAAAGTGTGATTGTTTGTGGGCATTATGGCTGTGGCGGTGTTCATGCCTCACTCGGCACAGAACATCATGGGCTTATCGATAACTGGTTACGCCATATCAAAGATGTCCAACGCCTTTACAAAGATACCATGCTAGAATGCACTGATGAAGAGCGCCCAAACCTTCTTTGTGAATTGAATGTGGTAGAGCAAACCCGCAACATCGTAAATACTACGATAGTACGTGATGCATGGAAACGCGGCCAACCTCTTTGGGTGCATGGTGTGATCTATGATATACATGACGGCATATTGCGCCCCATTACAAGTCATAATGAAGAGGACAAAGAACAAGAGGGCACAAGCTTCCCTAAAGACGCGGCAAGCACCCGCATGTTAGATGATTATAAAAGTGCGGTAGATCCTAATAAATCATAAAACGCATAAGGTTCCACAGGGCTCTTCTTGGAATATGCCATCAAGGGCAGCTAATAAATAATCGGCATCGTCCTTTGTAAAAGTAAGGGGCGGTCGAATTTTTAACACATTATCATGCGGACCGTCTGTTCCTATAAGAATGCGCATTTGCTGCAACCGATTTGCCACATAACCGGCCATGTCGGTTGCAGGCTCTCTTGTTTCACGATTGGTTACAAGGTCAACACCAAGGAAAAGCCCAACCCCTCTCACATCCCCAATGGGCTCGTATTTTTCTGCTAATTTCTTTAAGCCTGCGATTAAATAGCTTCCAACCTCTAGCGCATTTTCCTGTACGTTCTCATCTTCCATAATGTTTAAAAGTTCATGCCCAACAACACAGGATAATGTACTTCCGCCAAAGGTTGAGAAAAACTCCATTCCATTTGAAAATTCTTCTACAATCTTTCTAGTCGTAACCAACGCGCCTAATGGATGCCCATTACCCATAGGCTTTCCTAACACCACCATATCAGGAACCACATTTTGTGTTTCAAAGGCAAATTTATGGGTTCCTATGCGCCCAAGCCCTGTTTGTGTTTCATCAGCAATACAAAGACCACCAGACCCACGAACAGCCTTATACGTTGCCTCTAAATATCCTTCTGGCAATATGATCTGCCCGCCAACACTTGGAAATGTTTCACAAATAAAGGCTGCTGTCTTTTTGCCTGTGGCTTCAATTTTTTGAACTGTATCTTGTACATATTTCGAATAGGCCGAACCGGGGTTAGGATGATCTTCACGAATTTCCCCACGGTAAACATCTGTAACAGGAACAATATGAATCCAGTCTTCTGGGCCCTTCCCGCCTTTACCGTTGAATTTATATTCACTTAAGGCCAGCGCCACATTTGTATGCCCATGATATCCGGTTGCCATAACGATGGTATTTTTTTGACCCGTTACTTGTCGTGCTATTCGAATGGCAAGTTCATTTGCGTCGGTAGCACTATTTAAAAAGAAAACACAATCCAATCCATCAGGCATCCAACTGGTTAGTTTTTCCGCATAGGCCGTCTGTTCCGGATGAAGGTAGCGTGTATTCGTATTAATTTTCTTTAACTGTTCAGCAGCGACCTTTTGAATGCGTGGATGCGCATGCCCCACATGAGGTACATTATTGTAAGCATCAAGATATGTGCGCCCCATATCGTCTATTAAAAAGTTTTTCCACCCTCTAACCATAGGAATTGGATTTTTGTAAGATAACTTCAAATTAGGCGAATAAAGAGCCTTACGCTTTTCTATTAAATTCGCACGATTTAGATGAGGCGCCTCGACAATAGTATCGTCCAGTCCAAACATGGCTGCAGGGTTAGGATAATATCCACGCCAAATATCAATTTCATCCGCATTCACCACACCGGGAATGTCACACCCTTTTCCAAAATCGGTCATTGCCAGTTGGAAATGTAAATGCGGTGTCCAGCCACCATTCTCGCCTTCGGCACCAATCTTCGCAATCAATTGTCCTTTAGACACCTTATCACCAACCTTCAGTCGATCAGCAACATCGTGATTTAAATGCCCAAATAATGAATATAGATCATGCCCTTCATCCGTTGTGTATTTTAAAACAAGGACACCACCATAATCTAGATGCGTTTCAAAAATATTAACGCCATGTACCACTGCATCCCAAGGCGCAAAAACATCACTGCCTGCGGGCACAAAAATATCAACCCCCATATGAATGGTGCGTTTATCACTCGCCATATGACTACCGGATCTAAATTCTGGGGTTGTATAAATCAGCCGTGGTTCACAATAACGACCAATGATAACCTGTGCCCCGCCAGCTTGTGTCATAACTTCTTGGTCTAACTCCCCCGATTTTAAATCAAAAGGGTTTTCTGGCGTGCTACAATTTTCTGGTGTTAGGTCTAATATTTTGGCGTTTTTCATATCCACATCTAAGATAGGAGAAAACTCATCCCGATGTTTCAAAAGCCAGACTTTAACTTGCTCTAGTTCTGCTAACGGTTCCAAGCCACATGCAGCGCGTAAATGGGCCGTGACAAAAGCCGGATCTAAGGCACGTGCCTTCTCCAAGAAATCCCATGCTGGGGCTTCCGATATTACCACATATTGGTCATCAGGCCGTTCCTGTTTGATGATAGCTGAATTTGTGACACTGACACCAAGGCGGGTTAATAATAAAGGATATATCAGAGAGATCTCTTCTTCACTCAGCGCAATATTTTTATGATATCCTTTTACAAGTGAAGACAGTGCAGCAATAGGGTCTTCTTGCCCAAGCACCATATATGCAGCTGCAATCGCGATTTCACATACACGGGGTGCTAAAATCATATCACCAAAATCAATAATTCCTGATACTGCGTATTCGCCCTGACCAACATGCTTCACAAGCAAGTTATAATCATTTAAATCATTATGAATGGCAAATTTTGACAACAGGCCTAAGCGAGGTAACACATCCATTTCAAACGTATTTTGAATTGCTGAAACTTGCTGCCTTCTTTCCGGTTCGACAAATTGATCTAGATACTCTTTTATCCAATTTGACTGTTGCAAGTCCCATTTTAATTCACGGGTCAAATAGGGATGAGCGAAACCCTGTAAGGCTAAATCTACCAAAGATAATGAAACGCCTATATTTTCAATACTTCCCAATAATTGTGGGGATGTATTCCCATAAAGGTTCCCTTCAAGCCAACCAATCACCCAGATAATATGTTCTTCACCATTTGGCCCAATCAAGATTGAATAGAAATTTCCATCACGGTTAGGAATAACCTTCGGAAGGGGAACAAGAAGCTTTTGCGCGGGCTCCAATTGTTCTTCTGCATGTACAATAGCCTGACATTGCATATCTACAAATTCAACATCACAACCCGGTCGCATCACTTTCAACACGCCTATTTTTTCGCCATCAACTTCAATTGCAAGGTTTAGATCATATTCACCATCTAGAAATGAAACATTCCCTTCTATGCCATAATGCTTTGCCAGCTCCGCCTGCCAATAAACTAAATGCTCCTGTGCACGTACTGCTACAGGGTTCACAATAGATGTCGTTAAACCGGTCAAATTTTGTGTCATATGGAATACCTAATCATCCAGAAGTATTTACTGATATATCACAGACAATGTAGATAGCGCCCTTAAAAATCAAGCCATTTTAATAATGAAAAAAAACGAAACATCTGTTAAGGTTTTAAATGCATACTTAAACTGTATAAATAATAATATTCATATATTTAAAGAATTATTAAATGGAAAATAAAGACAACTTAGTTGAAAAAAACATAGCTCCTTCCAAGTTTAATAAAGCAGCTCATAAGGAAAATTTTAACACGGTTTTCCGAAATCTAGTTGAGCCAAATACAACATTCAAGTCTTTACCAACTCAGCATTTGTTTAATTGGTGGAAAAGTTTTCAACCAGCCCTTCCTATGCGCCATCAATTCTCAATAGATGATCATTGGCTAGTCGCACCTTATATATATCTTATAGAAATCCTGTCCAATGGGCGCTTCCTCTATAGATTAATTGGAGAGAAAGTAATCGAACTGGTTGGGCAAAATCAGGCTAACACAATATTCGATATTAAAGATACCCACTCTGAACTTTTAGATCTAGCACTATATTTCCAAACAATTGTTGATACAAAGCATGCAATGAAATGCCATGGGACGTTAGCACTTTTTAGTAGAAACTTGCAAAATTTTGAATCTTTTGATTGCCCCCTAACTGATGTACAAGGGAATATTACACATATTTTAGGTGTAATAACTGTAATTGATTAAAACAAACCTTGAAATGATTTTTAAATCCACATACCATATTACCATGAATAAAATTGGCTCAATATTATTTTCAATTATCATATTTCTCCTGTCCATGCAGATTGCACAGGCTAAGATGCTAAAAATCGCAGTTGGCTTAACAATTCCTCCATATGTTATTGTAGAAGAATCCCGTGGTATTGAATATGACATCCTTAAAGAAGCATTAGCAGTCCAAGGCCATGAGATGGTAGCTTATTATGTGCCATTAAGTAGAACATTACATCTTATGAAGAACAGAAGAGTAGATGGCATCATGTCTACGGAGCAAAAAGGACTTCCCGGATGCTACACGGATCCACATATCACTTATTGGAATTTTGCTATTTCTTTGGAGAGTAAAAACCTCAAAGTAAGCTCTATTTCAGATCTATCCAATCTCCGTATATCTTCCTTTCAAAATGCCAGTGAGTATTTAGGCGAAGAATTTAATGAAATGGCACGAGCCAATAAAAGGTATAGAGAGATTGCTGATCAAAGTTCCCAGAACAAACTTCTTTTTAATGGCCGAACAGATGTTGTTGTAGCAGACCGCTATATATTTGAATGGTACCGGAATGATCCTGAAGTTCAGAAATATGCGGATACGGAACAAGCAGTTACACATCATCAATTATTTGAACCTAGCCATTTTAGTGCTGTGTTCAAAGATCCAGATATATGCAAAGATTTCAACAAAGGTCTTGCTTTCTTGCACGAAACGGGACGTTACAAAGAAATTATAAAATCTTATAATGTTGCCGAACCAAACTTAATACACTAATACTTCTAGAAGATACAACTTTAGCGCATCTGAAAGCTATAAAATGTCAATTGTTACCTCCTTAACCAATATCTATAAAGAAAGTGGTTTTCAGCCGCTTACAGGGTATAACAGTCATCATTTTTTCAATTGGAAAGATGCGCCATTCACTGTCCTTCTTGATGGTAGCGGAATTGTTGGTTGCCCAGGATTAGCCTTACAAGAAATAATGTTCCTGGAACATCTAGGCAGGTATTTATCACCAGAAAACTGCCTCGTTATTGGCAATGCCATGGGATGGAGCACTATCGCAACAGGCCTTACCTTTCCTAAAGCAAAAACCATCGGAATTGACAATGCTGCAAAAGAGGGCATCCAATTCACAAATGCAGCATTTCAAAAACTTAAGATTAATGGGGGCGCAGTTCTAGCGGAATCACCTAAAGATATTGCAAGCGTGGTTTCATCTGAATTTGATAAGCCTGTAGAGTTTGTGTTGATCGATGCGATCCATAACAACGAAGCGATTCAAGCCGACTTCAACGAAGTTCGCAAATATGCCTCCCCAGATTGCGTTTATCTTTTTCATGATGTTATCAACTGGGATATGCTAGATGGCTTCAACGCCCTTATCAACGACAGCGGATTAAATGGGCAAGTCCTTACCCGCACACCTTCAGGCATGGCAATGGCTTATAGCTCAAACATTCCTCAAGACTGCCTAGATTATATTTCTGTCTTTAGTGACGATTCAGAATTTTTCAAACAATATAGACATACAGTACGACAATCATTCGACAAACTCGCCTTCTTTGAAAACAAGTTAAAGAAGTGATATATCCTGATGCATCGTTATCCCGAAGGTCCAAAAAAAATTGAACAATATCGTAGTGTTCGGGATGATACTTTTCTGACCATTTGTCATCAAAACATTGCGACATTTTACCATCTATGGCGCAGTAAATTCAATGGTGAACTACTGCCGAAACGTTCAGACTTTGATCCTGCAGAAATGGTCAGATTACTGCCCTACTTATTCATGGTGGATCAAGAAACAGAAGATAATGATTATCGTTATAGGCTTGTTGGCACAAACGAAGTTCTGATCCGTCGTACAGACCCAACAGGAAAGCTGGTTAAAGACTTTTTTGCCGACGCAGGTATGAATGAATGCCTAGCAAACTATGATGCCGTTTTTCAAACAGGCTGCTATGTCTTTGATCATTCCATCGTCAATTTTGGAGGCCCCATCTCCTATCAAGATCAGGTTTTACTACTCCCGACTTCATCTGATGGATTAAATGTAGATATAGTTTTTGGCATCGGCTACCAAATTTCTAATGCTGAACCTAATATCTATAAGTTTACCCGCTAATTTTTCGCAAATCACAGCCACATAATCGGACTGATTTAAAATCCCCTACAACTAGCAGCCCAATGAGCCATTGGTGTAGTTTCTCTTTGTAGTAGTCAAGAGGTAAAGGGTCGCAGCATTTCGCCATTCATTTGATATATAAGGGAAATTTATGAAAGTGGGGTGGCTAATGGGGCTTGAACCCACGGCCTCCGGAATCACAATCCGGCGCTCTAACCAGCTGAGCTATAGCCACCACAAACTTTCGGCGCGAGATAATCATCTCGTGTGAGAGGGCTTTTACGCATTAAACGGGCATGCGTCAAGACAGGATGTTGCATTTTTATTTAAATCATATAGCCAATTGTAAAATCATCGAATATTTCCCTTTAGACATAAGGGTTTTGCTATATTTTCTCCATAAAATATTCTTCGCATTGGATGGTCAGTTTATCCAACCTTTTGATAAGGTCCAAAGGGCAATTGATCAGAATCATGCCGCTGCCATACATCCCCCGCACAACACCTTCTTCTTCAAATAAAGATTCGCCACACCAAAGGTCAGGAAAAACATCTTCTAGATGGCTTTTCATCAGTTCGTGGGATTTTGCAGGCAACATAGGATACCAAATTGCAATGAGTGCCTGAGGGGCAGCAACACTCATTTTTACAACTTTGCCTGCCAGTTCCTCATATTCACTTTTAATCTCAAAACTAGGATCAATCATGATCATAATTTCATCAAAGACAGAGAGGTTCTTTTTAAGCATCTCCCCCACCCCAAGATATCCATCTTGCTTCATCACAGACACATTTTCATGACCTGCAAAAGTTTTACGAAGGGCTTTTTCCTCTTGAGGGTGAAGCTCCATCAAATCTAACTTATCACGTCGACCTAAAACAGAGCCCGCAACCATGGGGGATCCGGGGTAGATTTTTGCTTCGTGGTTCTTTTGAATATCTGCGATGACGTTTAATAAGGGGGCGGCCCATTTTGGGCGCTTCTTTTTTTTCGCTTGAAGGCGTAAAATACCTGCACGGGCCTCTCCAGTCTTATCAGACTCTTCTGACAACACATCATACAGACCGCGTCCCGCATGGGTCTCAAGATATGATACAGTCCCCCCTTGGGACTTTAGATCATTCATAAGCATTAAAAGAACAGCATGCTTATATATATCTGCAGGACTGCCAGCATGATAAATATGTTGATAAGATAACATCTAAGGATAATCCCAAAGGTTAAGAGAAAACGTATATGCCCATCCTATAACCTCCTTTCGGATCAATTCCAAGCAAAGCCACGAAGTTTCATTGCAGTACACTTTATTTTCTCCTAAACTCCGCTAAATTATCAAGACACTATCATAAGGAAATCAAACCACATGAGACTTGCCGCAAACCTATCTAATTTAGGCACAGAATCAGCCTTCACCGTATTAGCCAAAGCGGCTGAGATACAGGCGCAAGGCCATGATGTTATTAACTTAGGTATCGGCCAACCAGATTTTCCAACACCAGAGCATATTGTAGAAGCTGGTATCAAAGCCCTACGTGATGGCGCCCATGGCTACACAGCGGCAAATGGTATATTACCATTAAGGCAATCCGTTACAGGTTATTTAAATCGCCAATATCAAGTCGATGTAGATGCGGAAAATGTTTTGATTGTTCCCGGCGGCAAAGTGACTATGTGGCTAGCAATCCTTATGTTTGGGGAAAAGGGAAATGAAATTCTGTATCCAGACCCGGGCTTTCCTATTTATGCATCAGCAATTAACTATACTGGTGCAACTGCACGCCCTTACCCTTTACTTGAGGAGAATGAATTTGCCTTCTCTGCCGAAGACTTGCTGGGACGCATCACTGACCAAACCAGCCTCATCATTATCAATAGCCCAGCAAACCCAACAGGTGGCGTTACACCTATTGAAGAATTAGACAAGCTGGCTGAAGGTTTAAAGAAACATCCAAATGTCGTTGTTATGTCAGACGAAATTTACAGCCGGATGCTCTACGACGGAAAAAAACATAAATCTATTCTTGAATACCCACATCTAAAGGACAGAGCGATTCTTTTAGACGGCTGGTCAAAAACTTATGCCATGACAGGTTGGAGAATGGGCTTTTCAGTATGGCCGGAAAATTTAATCGAACATGCAACCCGCCTTTGTATCAATAGTTTCTCTTGTGTGAACGCCCCATCTCAATACGCAGGTATTGCAGCCCTTGATGGTCCACAAGATGATGTAGACCTGATGCTATCCGCCTTTAATGAGCGTAGAAAATTTGTCGCAACACAAGTGAATAAAATTCCAAAGTTAAGCTGTATCACGCCTGCTGGCGCTTTTTACGCCTTCGTAAACATCAAAGAAACAGGCTTTAATTCGCAACAAGTTCAAGATATGCTGCTGAATGAATCTTATGTTGCCACCATTGCAGGAACAAGCTTTGGAGCTATGGGGGAAGGTTACATTCGCCTTTCCTATGCAAATAGTTTAGAGAATATAGACAGAGCCTTACAACGAATTAAAGAAAAATTCAGCTAAATGATTTTGATTACTTTTTAAACTTATGCCTATTTTTTAATCACAAAGGTTCGCCTATTTTTTAGACATCTATTAACTATATTATTTAATATCAATTAGTTAATATTATTTAAAATTTGGCACAAGCCTTGCGATACTAAAACTAAATAAAATAATAAATACGATATACCCTCGTATATCTAACAAACTTAAACTGCGCTAACTGCTGCGAACCACATATCTGTTGGAGACGAAGCTAATGAAAAAAATTGAAGCCATCATCAAGCCCTTCAAGCTTGACGAAGTGAAAGAAGCCCTGCATGACGTAGGTATTCAAGGTATCACCGTTACAGAGGCCAAAGGTTTTGGTCGCCAAAAGGGTCATACAGAGCTATACCGTGGTGCGGAATATGTTGTGGACTTTTTGCCAAAAGTTAAATTGGAAATTGTCCTAGACGATGCTATGACACCTCGTGCTGTTGAAGCCATCCAAAATGCAGCCCATACTGGACGCATTGGTGATGGTAAAATCTTCGTCAGCACAGTAGATGAAGTTATTCGTATTCGTACCGGTGAAACTGGAAGTGATGCAGTTTAACTTCACATTCTGAAAAGAATGATCATAAGAATTTGAAGACCGACTTTATTTAAAGTCAAAAATCAACCCGGCTCTTTGGCTTAACATTAAAACAAAGGGCCTTTTGTGACATGTCACAATCAACACAAAGAGGATATCAAAAATGTCTGACGCAGTTCAAAAAGTACTAGACATGATCAAAGAACAAAATGTGGAATATGTGGATTTTCGTTTCACAGACCCACGTGGTAAATGGCAGCATACGGCACAACATGTTTGCACCATTGACGAAGACCTGTTCCGCGATGGAGTTATGTTTGACGGTTCTTCAATCGAAGGCTGGAAATCAATTGACGATTCAGACATGATTTTGATGCCGGATCCAGAAACAGCCGTTATGGACCCATTCACAGCCCAACCACAAATGATCATCTTCTGTGACATTTTTGAACCAGCTACAGGCCTTCCATATTCTCGTGACCCACGCTCGATTGCGAAAAAAGCTTTGGCACACACTGAGAGCTTAGGCATTGGCGACACAGTTTACTTCGGCCCAGAAGCTGAATTCTTCATCTTTGATGATGCGCGTTGGTCTCTTGAGCAAAATCAAATGTCTTACAGCCTAGATTCAGAAGAAGGTCCTTATAATACCAATTCTGAATATGAAGGCGGAAACATGGGCCATCGCCCAGGTCATAAAGGTGGTTACTTCCCAGTTGCACCAGTAGACAGTGGCACAGACATCCGCGCAGAAATGGTTTCTGTGATGATGGAAATGGGCCTAGAGATGGAAAAGCATCATCACGAAGTTGCTCCTTCACAGCATGAACTAGGGATGAAATTCTCTACTTTGGTTGATATTGCTGATAAAATGCAAATCAAAAAATATGCAACTCACATGGTTGCACATTCTTACGGTAAAACAGCTACCTTTATGCCAAAACCAATTGTTGGCGATAACGGTTCTGGTATGCATTGTCACCAATCGATTTGGAAAAATGGCGAGAACATGTTTGCAGGTTCTGGTTATGCAGACCTTTCAGAAATGTGCCTATATTACATCGGTGGCATCATTAAGCATGCTAAAGCACTAAACGCTTTTACAAACCCATCTACCAACTCTTACAAACGTTTGGTTCCTGGTTTC
>CBFCZA010000052.1:0-11814 GCA_965602285.1 uncultured Curvivirga sp.
TCGTGTATTTGCCCATGTTCTTCAGCCAACGGAATAAAGATATCTGGAGGAATATATCCATGTTCAGAATGGGGCCAGCGAATAAGCGCCTCCACCCCAACGATAGATCGATCTTTCAATTTAACTTGTGGCTGATAAACAAGATGGAAGTTTTTTTCATCCATAGCGTTTCTAATGTCGTCAACAGTAGGAACAAAACGTTGGGGCGTTTGCCCATAGTCTTTTGGCGGCGTATAGCGCTTCAAGATATCTTCTAGCGCTGATGCACGAAATGGTTTTTGAATTGCCCCTAATACAGAAATATTCAACGCTATTGCTAATTCTTGCGCGGCACGAAGTACGGATTTATCTTTACCACTGATAAAGATAACAGACGCACTGCTATTATTTTCCGCTAAAAAACGTAAAAGCTCAATACCATCAACCCCAGGCATGAAGAGGTCAAAAATAAAAATATGTATCTCACTGCTATAGGATTGGCTAAATTCTAATGGATCACTAATGAAGGACGAATCAAATCCTGCATCATCTGCTACATCAGCTACAAATTCTGCTAGATCTTCCTCATCATCAACGACAAGAAGCTTCACCACCTGATTAGTCATCGAGTTTATTCCTCATTTTCTTCATTATTTTTATCGAGCAAACCACGAACCCATCGTAGCATATCATTCGTGCGATATGGCTTAGAAATTAAACTTTTAGACCATTTTTTTCCGACTTCAGAATTTTGCATATCTTTCATAAACCCAGAAGATAATAGCACCTGAATATCTCGCCCTAAAGTTTGAGAAAATTCCGCTAAATCAAAACCACTCATCCGCCCCGGCATCAAAACATCTGTAAAAATCAATTCAATCGATTCATTTTCCGTTAAAATCTTAGCAGCCTCGTCACCAGTCAAAGCTTGGATCACCGTATAACCCTGCTCTTCAAGTGCTATTCGCGCAGCGGCAATAAGTTCAACCTCATCATCAACAACTAAAATTGTTTCATCCCCTGTGAAAGGAAGGTCTTCAGCTATTTGAAAATTCTGTTCGTCCGATAAACTATTTGTAGATTTTGGAATGAATATTTTTATAGCTGTCCCAATTCCTTCTTTAGAATATATAGAAATAAATCCATTAGAACGTTGAACAAAGCCATAAACCATAGAAAGACCTAAGCCTGTACCTTTACCTTGCTCTTTTGTCGTAAAGAATGGCTCAAATACCTTTTCTATCAACGTCTCTGACATACCTGTACCCGTGTCTGATACAATAATTTCAACATAATCCCCCGGATCCATGCTTCCATTATTGCTGGTGTATGGGTGATCTAATCGAAGGTCATTTGTCTCTATCGTCAATTCCCCACCTTGGGGCATTGCATCACGTGCATTAATAGCAAGATTGATTAGGGCGTCTTCAAAATCGCTAGAATCGACATCTACAAGCCACTTCCCTTCAGATAACTTGACATTCAAATCTATTTTTGCCGTTAAAGAACGTCGTACTAATTCCTCAAGTTCAACTATGATATGATTAACATCTAAGGTTTTGACTTCATGAACAGAACGTCTTGAGAAACCAAGCAACCTATGAGTTAATGTGGCCCCACGTAAGGCAGCTTTTTGAGCTTTATCTAATAACCGTTTCAATTTAGTGCCGTCTTCTACATGACGGGCCATTAAATCGTGATTACCAACGATAATACCCAATAGGTTATTAAAATCGTGCGCAATACCACCTGTTAATTCCCCAACAGCTTCCATTTTTTGACTATGGCGCAAGGCTTCTTCTGTTCTCTTATTCTCTGTGATATCTGTACGTAAAGAAATATAGCCTGTTATTTTTCTATTTTCAGCATGATATATGGGCATTACCGTTGATGAAACCCAATATAACGACCCATCTTTAGCACGATTACAAACATCCCCCTTCCAAGTATTTCCAGAAGAAATAACCTTCCAAAAATCTTTAAAAAACTCTGGTGGATGTATGTCTGATTTTAGAATTCTATGATTTTTGCCTATGAGTTCATCACGTGAATATTTAGCAATTTCACAAAACTTATCATTAACATAAGTAATCGTTCCTGCCTGATCCGTTTCCGCAACGATAGCATGTTCATTCAAAATACCTTGTTGCTCTTCTACACGCAAAAGGGCACCTTGAAGGTTTGCCTCACTTATTTTGAGAGAAAGGGACATTTCCCGGCGGATATTTAGATCCCTTAGCATGATACCAATTAAGGAAGTCATAGGGGAAAATAGTGCTACCATAGGTATCCATACAAAATATATCGCAGAATAAATCAAATCTTCAGGTAATGTAAGGAATGTAACGATTAGTGAAATATGAGTAATTGAACCCAATATAAACAACGATATAAAAGTTATTTTAATTTTGTTGAAAATGAATAAATAATGATATCCGATACCGAAACTAAGGCATAAAACTAAATTCAATATGCCGCCGAAAACACCGTCACCACCTAAGACTACTCGGACCACCCCACCTATAACCGCTGTAATAAAACCTGCGACAGGCCCACCAAAAACAGCAGACAGCAATACAATCACGGATCTAGCATCAATGAAAAAACCAGATGTAATTTGGATAGGCATAAGCATTCCAAGGCCACAGAACCCACCAAAAACTATCCCTATGAAAATCGTTTTTTGATGTTTCTTGTCTCGGACTTTAAGATCTACAAGGCTATAGACCATTATTAATGCAAAAAGAAGTAATGTTTCTTTTGTAAAACTTAAAAAAGCTTGGCCAAGATCATGGCTACCTACCAGATCTGAACTTAAGTTTTCCACATCTTCCTCCTAAATGCTTCATATCAACTATTTAAGTCAATGAAGCATTTTAATTCTATCAAATGAAGTCTCATCATTATCAATAACCACATTCAGTTAAAACATAATCTTACAAAACCTTTTTAACCTCTACTAAGAAGTTTTGAACCATGGAAGATAGCTTTTGTGACTGCTCCATAAGTTCGGAAGATGCGCCGTTAACTTCAACTGCGGCATTTCCCGTTTCTTGTGCTGCAGATGTGACCAAGGCAATATTGCTGGTAACTTCACCGGTTCCGGCAGAAGCTTCTTCAATATTGCGCGTAATTTCATTCGTAGCTGCGGATTGTTGTTCTACCGCTGCAGAAATGGAGGCGTTTGCGGTATTGATATTTTCAACTTTAGAAGAAATATTTCCAATACCAGAAACTGTAATTTCCGTAGCTTCTTGGATGTTTTTCACATAATTACCAATATCACTCGTAGCTTGGCTGGTTTGTGAGGCAAGATTTTTAACTTCATTTGCGACGACTGCAAAACCTTTACCAGCTTCTCCCGCACGTGCGGCCTCAATCGTAGCATTAAGCGCAAGTAAGTTTGTTTGATCTGCAATGTCATTAATGAGGCTAACAGCATTCACAATTTGATCAGCAGCTTTTTTCAAATCCTCAACTTGGCTAGCTACTTGATGTGAGACATCAGCTGCTTCATTTGCAACAGTAGAAGCGTTATTAACTTGACTGCTAATTTCTGTAATAGCAGAAGTAAGCTGATCCGATGCGACAGCAACAGTTTGAACATTAACAGCAGCTTCCTCAGCCGCAGCAGCGACTGTAGTCGCCTGTTCACTCGTTGAATTTGCAATATGGCTCATAGAAGAAGCTGAACTATCCAATTCAGCAGAAGCACTAGAAACAGTATCGACCACAGCACCAATATTGGTTTCAAAATTATCAGCAACGACACTGAATGTGTCTACAGTATTTTTCATAGAACGAAGTGCGCCATTCACTGTCCTACCAGCATGAAGGAAAGATCCACTCATACTGGTTTCAATGATTTCCCGATAATATTCTGCTTTATTCACATGATCCATAGCAGCCGCACTTTCACGAATATATGCATCACAACGGTCAATAAGGTCATTAATTTGATTTAAAAGTTCACCCTGATCACCTTTGGCGGTAATATGCGTTAAGCGCGCTTCAAAATCACCTTTTATAACGCGATCCATAACTTCTATTGCACGTTTAATATCTTTGTTAGATCCAAACATAATTACATCCCCAAAGAAAACATAAGTTGGTTAAAGTTCATTCCAGATTGGTCCAATAATTTATGAACTGCTGCAACAGAGTTTTGAAGGCCTTCTTTAGGGCTTGCTGCTGCTTTTTCCGCAGCTAATAAATCTTTATAAAGAGGGTTAATTTTTTCTTGGATGACAGTGCGGTTAGGATTACGACGGTTACTATGATAACCAACTATCTTACCATGCATATCAAAGCTTGGAGTTACATGAGCTAAAACCCAATAATAATCACCGTTAAAGGCACGGTTATTCACATAGGCGAATATTTCATCCCCAGCTTTTAAAGTATCCCATAGCAATTGAAACACTGCACGTGGCATTTCAGGGTGACGAATGATGTTATGCTGATGCCCCAAAGCTTCACTTTCACTACAACCAGCTAGCTTATAAAAAGTTCTATTGCCGTATGTAAGCTTTCCCGTCAAATCCGTTTTGGTAACGATGATTTCGTCATCGCCAAACGTACGCTCTTTCCCCGTCAGCTGTGGGTTCCCGTATAACATTAAATTTCCAATCCATCATTCAATTTTTTTATTATTCACCACTGCATTAGCAAATATTAATAAATAGTTCCCTAAAACAAATGAAACATCATATGTCACGAAGCATCATTCATCGACATTGATATATGTCAATATTCTCCTACGGAGGTATTAAAATCAATCAAAAAAAATAGCATGCCCACAATAAGGGAAACATGCTATTTTTAATCAACTATATACTTCATAAAAAACTTATTATATTTTACTATTTAACTGTAGTTTTTCCCTTTGAGCCCAAGTCAATAAATGCTTCGTTCAAGCGTTCAGACAAACCATTCTCTCCCGCACGCAGCCATTTTCGTGGGTCATAATATTTCTTCTGTGGTGTACCTGTTTCAGGATCAATTTGATGATGAAAAGCCACGCTATTTTCTTCTACATAGGCCCCGACAGATTGAGAGAATGCAAATTGAGTATCCGTATCAATATTCATTTTGAAAACGCCATACTCTATTGCATCTGCAATTTTATCTTTCTCTGAACCTGAACCGCCATGAAAAACAAGGTCTAGTGGGTTAGAAACCACCCCGGCTTCTTTTTCTACGAGCTCTTGAGACGCTTTTAAAATTTCAGGGCGAAGCTTAACATTTCCAGGTTTATACACACCATGCACATTACCAAAAGATGCTGCGACCGTGAAATGCCCAATAGGGTTCAAACGATTATAGGCTTCTAGTACATCTTCAGGCTGGGTGTATAATTTAGCATTGTCCATTTGATCTTCGTCAATATCAGAACCAACACCGTCTTCTTCACCACCCGTAACGCCCAACTCAATCTCGATACTCATGCCGATATTAACCATGCGTTCCAATAAACGCGCACTTTCAGATAGGTTGAATTCTAAACTATCCTCAGAAAGGTCTAACATGTGGGATGTGAATAAAGGCTTCCCATGCTTCGCAAAATATTCTTCACCATGATCAAGTAAGGCTTCTATCCATGGAATTAATTTACGATTAGCGTGATCTGTATGAAGAACGACTGCAATACCGTAATGTTCAGCTAATAAATGCACATGCTGTGCAGCAGATACGGCCCCTAAAACTTTAGCTTTAAAGCCATCTTCAATACCTAGCCCTGCATAAAACTGCGCGCCGCCATTGGACAGCTGAACAATAATATCAGATTTATTATTTGCAGCTGCCTCCATAACTGCGTTGATGGAATTTGTTCCAACAACATTCACCGCAGGAAGAGCAAAACCACCAGCCTTACAATGGTTAACCAAGGCAATATAATCATCACCATATACGACACCGGGTTTCAAATTTAAGCTCATAGGGAAATCCTTCCAATCCTGCATTTGCCTAGCTATCTATTCATACTGTTTTATAAACCAAACTATAAATAACTATAATTATCTGTTGGTATCTTATGCCTGAAAAATAGATAAAAAATCAAGTTCAGAATGTGTTAATCCCGCTCTCATAGCATATTGTTTGTGATTTGGGCGAATAGATATAGAATACAAGGCACGTTTTAAACATTACAATCGAATCGAAATTTGAATGACCCGTCGTACGACAGACATCCATAGCTCTAAGTTAAATATGATTAAGCCAACATCTGTGTCATTTGACTTGCACTATCATACTAATATTTATCGCCTTTCAAAAAAACAAAGAACCAAACGCTTGGAGCAGCATCGTCAATGCTTAAAAGAAACAAATGTTGATTTCGTTGCATCTACAGAACATGGGTATAAATCCCCTTTAGATGCCTATTTATTTCTAAGGGATGCGACAGAAGGCTTGCATACACAAATATTACCCGCAGTCGAAGCAATCAGCAAAGAAGGCGTCGATATCATCTTTATATTTGAAGATGAAACCGCCTTACGTCAGGGATTAAAAAGCCTGCCTCCATTTAAATGGTCCGTTCATGATATGAAACATATCCGTGATGCAACAGGAGCTATATCTATCATTGCCCATCCCTTCACACCAGGAAAAACAGGATTAGCGAACGCTGTAGGGGATGTTAAGTTCATGAAGCTACAAGAAGAAGCCGATTATGTAGAAATTCATAATGGTCTGAGTCTTCACTTTCTTGAAAATGGCATCAAGGATGGAAAGTTAACCAGCCCCCCTAGCCTACAGAGAAAAGTAAATAACACATACCGTTTACCAAATGAATTTAGGCTAGATCATGTGGGGTGGGCCGTAAGTTCAGATGCGCATTTCCCACAACATCAATCTATTGTTGGCAGTGTTGATATAGAAACATCAAATTCAAACCTCCCTAATGACTGGTTCACCTTTCTTCAAAAAAGGCATAAGTTCAAAAAGAAGGAAGTGCGCCAACAGAACAAACGACAATGGATGAATGTTTGGCATATGCTTCAAAGTGGTTATTGCACGATGGAAGAAGCAATTGAAAAACGTGCGCAAAAAGTAGGAATAATCAATGAAGCAAAACTAAACCATCCTGATGCTAATTGATATTTTTTAACTCAACACTAAGTTAGGTGATGGAAGTTATTGTTTCATCCTTGCGCTTCAGATAAAAGCGCATGAGTTAGTATTTTATTATTGATTTGGCTATTTTGATTCATGGATTATTTCAACGAAGACGAACGCAAACAGCAGCAAAAATTTGCCGCATGGAGAGATCGTGCACTTGTCCCTCTTCTTTCTCTTCTTTTGAAATTAAAGATTAGCCCAAATCATATCACTATTTTAGCCATAATTCTTTTAGGTGTTGGCGTATATCTCCCCACAGATTTTACCTATTGGTTTCCCATTTCAATATTACTTTTATTATATTGTATTTTAGATGGGTTTGATGGCCCCCTCGCGCGAAAAATGGGGAAAGCCCATGAAGGTGGAGCTATGGTAGATATGGCCGCAGATCAGGTCGGCGTCCCTATTGTTGCTGCCGCAGCCGCCTTTCATTGGCATGTAGACCCATGGAGCGCGGTACTATTTCCAGCCGCCTATATTTCCTTCATTATGCTTGCGGTTTATGCAAATCAACATAACATTCGATTATGGACTTTTTTAAGAATTAAATATTTCTTTTATTTCCTCTATTGCTGCTCTGCCTTATTTCAATTTCCTATTCTTGTTTATCTAATGCCTATATTTGCTGTTTATTACAGCGTCTTCTGCTGGCACGGGTTATATCGTATTTATGTACATTTTGATTTATTGAATGAACAAGAAAAAAGCCTTACCACTAACATCTCTTCGGAGTCATCTTCACATGACCAATAAAAATGAAGGTGTTATCGCCTCGCTTCGTCATCGCAAGCATAAAGAACGTTGGTGGTCAAAAATTGCACGCCTGCTATATTTCAGACTTATCATTCCTATTTATCGGGAAAAGGATTCGCCAAAACTAATTGCCTATAGTGTTGCTATAGGTCTATTCGTTGGATTCACGCCCAGTGTAGGGTTCCAAATGCCCCTTCTTGCGATCATATGGTGGATCGCCCTAAAACTTTTCAAATTTCATTTTAGTTTAATCATTGCGATTGCATGGTCATGGCTTTCAAATGGAGCCACCATGATCCCTTTATACTATCTATTTTACATTACAGGGCGTTTACTTTTGCCCGGTGATGGTGATCAATTATCTTTTGAAGAACTCACAAGCTTTTTCAGCACACATCTAAATGCAGAAGCAGGCTTAAAGGAATCTCTTTATTTCGTTGGTGACTTGATAGAAGTCTTGGGAAGCAGCCTTCTCATCGGATGTATTCCATGGGCTATTGGGACAGCTTTATTAGGGTATTGGCTATCTCTTCGCGCTGCTTTGACATTCCAAAGGTTACGCGAAGAACGTTTTGAAAAGAAACGCAGAGAAGCTAATTTGAAATCTTAGAAGCTAATTTGAAATCATAGGGAATATTATTTTTTCCAGCTTTTCAAAGCATCTATCGCACCTGTTATTTCAGTATAATCGGCAGCGAATGAAAAGCGCATGGTATGATGCCCATTGAAGGGATCAAAATCTAAACCTGGCGTGGCGGCAACACCTGTCTCATTTAACATACGTTCACAAAACCCTTTTGAATCGTCTGTTAAATTAGCAATGTCCGCATAAACGTAAAAAGCGCCATCGGATGGTGCTAACTTATTGAAACCTAAATCAGGCAGAGCATTCAATAACACCTCTCTATTACGTGTATAATTTTGAATATTTTCTTCTAACTCATCTTTAGCATCAAACGCAGCAACAGCAGCAACCTGACTTAAAGTCGGTGAAGAAATAAATAAATTTTGTGCAAGACATTCAATTGGGCGTTTCAAATCTTCCGGCATAACCATCCAACCTAATCGCCAACCTGTCATCGAAAAATATTTCGAAAAACTATTTATAATTACAGCATCATCCGTATAGGACAACGCAGTTTCAGCCTTTCGACCGTAACTTATGCCTTGATAAATCTCGTCTGAAATCAACCGGATATTATTTACCTTGCAAAAATCAGCAATGGCCTTTGTTTCAACAGCATCTAGCATTGTACCACTAGGGTTTGAAGGGCTAGCTAAAATCAAACCATCCAATGGTCCTTCCTTCAAAGCTTCCTCAAGAAGAGCAACACTTGGTTGATACCTTTCCACAGGGCCTGTTTCTAAAAGAACAGGATCCACCCCTAAAATATTTAAGATATGACGGTAGCATGGATAGCCCGGCGCAGCCAAAGCAACACGGTCACCAGCATCAAAAGCAGATAAAAATGATAATAGAAATCCTGCAGAAGAACCTGTTGTTACTATGACCCTATCCGCTGCAACATCAACATTATATTCTGATTTATAATGTGCCGAAATTCGTTCCCTTAATTCAGGAATTCCAAGAGCCACAGTATAACCAATTTTATTGGTATCCAGCGCACTTTTAGCTGCTTCAATGACCTTGCGAGGTGCGCCAGTTCCCGGTTGTCCCACTTCTAAATGAAAGACGGCTTCTTTTCTTGCTTCACGTTCTGCAGCCGCACGCATAACTTCCATGACAATGAATGCAGGTACATTGGATCGATTGGATTGTTTCAAAGCCATTATAACAGTTCCTAAATATTCTATTAAATAATGATGTCTTATCTAAAAGCTTTCAACAGCCATTAGTGACAAGCCATATCCACGAGGATCTGTTTCTGAGATACAGTTTTTACTCGTATCAGTACGTGGCAGACCTAATGGACAAAAAACCATATTTATGCGCGACAACAAATCATCTACGGATTGAACATTATGGCCCTTTGATTCCAATTCAGATCGTAAGGCATCGCCATTTTCTTTTTCAACATAAACAGTCTTTAAATCCGCGCTAACCCCATAGCGAGGCCTAGAAAGAACATCTTTCAAAGGGATTTCCCGTTTAATAGCTTCTAAATAACTATCTACTGTCGCAATTTTTTTATCAGACATTCCAGCCCCTGCAACACCCGCATAAAAACGACCCGTCTGGCTACTGGCCACAATCATAGGAGCCAAATTAAGAGGATTACGACTTTTAGAATTAGGGCTAGCAGCAACCATAAAACCAAGACTAGGAGCAACCCGTCCAGTTCCAAATAAATTATTCATACTTAGATCGCAGACAACAGCTGTCCCCGTACGGTCAACCACAACAAACCCTGTAGAATGTGGGTTTTCCATAAATTTAACAGAAGTCTTGTTAAGTTTACTTGCCTTCGCAGGGTCATAATTTTCCATTTTTGCATTCAAAGCAGCAGCATCAACTAGATCTAATGATGTAACCTTGCTTGTCCAACCTTTACCAAGATAATCATGCTGATTTAAATAGGCACGTTTGGCAGCCTCAATGAAAAGATGGGCTTTATCTGCATCCTCTGCATCTTCGTAACGATCGTTCCCTAGCGCCATACCCATAAGCTGTGCTGTTACAGATGCTCCTCCTGCTGGTGGTTCAGGGAAATATGCTGTTAATAACTCTGTTGAAACCCCCATAAATCCACCCCATTTTGGGATAAAGTTCCGCAAATCATCTTCACTTACATTGCCGCCAGCATCTTGAATGCTTTGGGCTATTTGTCTTGCATATGGTCCTTGATAAAAAGAACCAGCTCCATTCACACGAATCTTCGATAGTGCAGCTGCTAAATCAAGTTGTTCTATTTGTTGACCTTCAGAAACTAAACTACCATCTTCATTGGTAAAAATACGTCGAAAGCCATCATCACTCGCTAAAGCTTTTTTTGCCTTTATCATGTCTTTTGAAGCAGCCCTAGAAAAGCGATGACCATACCTAGCTAATTTTTCCGCTGGTAAAACCAATTGACGCCAATCAAGCGAGCCATACCTAGAATGAAGAACAGCTAAACCACGGGCCAATGCAGGCACTGCCGCGGGCCGATCCCCAACAGATAAAGTTCCAGCAGTTCCTCTAAAATCAAGTGATTCGGTAAGGCCAACAGCACCGTCATGGACCATGCACACTCCACCAGCACCGAGCCCTGCCCGCCCCGGATATGTTGCAGCCATTGTAAACCCAATAGCAACCGCCGCATCACCAGCGGTCCCACCAGCGGTTAATACTTGTCGTCCAATTAATGCTGCATTCGGTTCATCCACTGTAATCGCCCCAAAGAAACCTTTTACATGACCCGTTTGGCCCACAGGAATTTCTTTTGTTTCAGAACAAGCTGATAGAATTAATCCTGCTGCTAAAGCAACCGAAGTGGGAAGCTTCTTCATAAAAAATGTCGACTGGGGTTTGCGCACGGCAGGTTTACTCCCTACATTACTATTCTTGAACAAAAAGATGGACTTCAAAAGATGCATTGGCTAAGGCCCTCTAACATAACAACTATACTCACGACTGGAATCACAGTCGCGCTTAGCCTAGCCACAACCAGCGTTAGCGCAAGCAATATCAGCTTCATTCGCGATACAGAAATCGAAAATGCTGTAAGATATTATAGCCTACCCATTTTTAAAGTCGCGGGACTAGAAGCGCGCTCCGTAAAAATTCATATCATAAATGACAAAAGATTAAACGCCTTTGTCGCTGGTGGGCAGCAAATTTTTATAAATACCGGTACTTTAATGACCGCCGAGGACCCAAGTGAAGTGATCGGGGTACTTGCACATGAAACGGGACATATTACGGGTGGCCATCTTTCACAACTTCATCGAAACCTTGAAAAAGCACAAGCAACATCTATTGCAGCCATGCTCCTTGGTATTCCTCTTGCCATTTTGGCT
>CBFCZA010000053.1:0-11813 GCA_965602285.1 uncultured Curvivirga sp.
ACAGGGATATTAGGTGCTATGATTGGCCCCATTATTTTAGATTTGATAGGAGTTAAAAGCTGGCCAGCACGTGGACTTGCCCTTGGCACGGCAAGTCATGGTATAGGCACAGCGCGGGCGTTACAGGTAAACGAAGTTGCTGGTGCATTTTCAGGGTTAGCAATGGGCCTAAATGCCCTTGCCACCGCGATTATGCTTCCCATCATATGGCAATTGTTCTTCTGAACCATAGCATTACGCATGTACAGACGGCTAAAGGTTCATATATAAAATAGCTACAAGGCCTTATAACAGTCGAATGGAATGAAGATTAATAAAAAACCCTTGAAGCAAATAGCCTCAAGGGTTTTTTCTTTTAATCTAGGAATTAAGATTAATTCCAGCCTTCAACCCCTGTCATATCAGGAAGTTCATGGGCAATACCTTTGTGACAATCGATGCAAGTTTTTTCGCCTGTTGCAAGGAAAGTACTATGGGCAGTTGCTGCACGCGGGCTTTGGGCTGTGTAATCCATAGATTCTGAACTATGGCAGTTACGACATTCTAAAGAGTTATTTGCTTTTAAGCGGCTCCATTCATTTTCAGCCAAATGTCGGCGCATGCCTTCAAATTTCTCTCGGGTATTGATGGTGCCAAAAATCTTACCCCAAACCTCTTTTGATGCCTGCATTTTTCGTGCGATTTTATCGGTCCAATTATGTGGAACATGACAATCTGGGCAAGTTGCGCGAACACCAGAACGATTAGAAAAATGGACAGTAGATTGCAATTCTTCATAGACGTTATTTTCCATCTCATGACAAGAAATACAAAACTCTTCTGTGTTGGTCATTTCTAGGGCGGTGTTGAACGCACCCCAGAAAATAACACCAGCCACAAAACCACCAATTGTTAAAAAACCAAGACTTAAATGCACTGCAGGTCTATTAAGGACGCGCCAGCATTTTTTTATCATTGAAATCATGACTTGCTCCTTAAGCTGTCCTAGTTATCACTTTTCATCACGTCATCCACATCTTCAAAGATATTTTCAACGAGTGGTTTAGATTCACTTTGTGAAACATGACATTGAGTACAGAAGTAACGACGCGGTGAAACGCTCGCTAAGAACTGATTCTCGCGGTTCATGAAATGAGTAATGCTAATCATCGGTGCCTGTGAAGTAACGGTCGCTTTTCGGCTATGGCAACTCATACATTTATTCGCCTTCAAGTCCACTTGATACCCTGTAATCTTATGTGGGATTGTCGGTGGCTGTTCTGGATAATTACGAAGACGTTTGATGTCATTATTTTCAATTGGCATGATCATCGGTGCTTCTGCTTCCTCGTTCAAGGGGGCGTCTCGTAAAGTTGAGACTTCCTGAGCGAGAGCAACACCGCCAAACACGATTGCAGCTAGAGCTGCTATAATGAATGTTTTACGCATGACTTAGCCCTCCTTCACAATGCGAATTGCGCATTTCTTATAATCAGTTTGCTTAGACAATGGATCTGTTGCATCCAATGTTACTTTGTTAATCAATTGGCTAGCATCAAACCATGGTACAAAAACAAGTCCTTGCGGTGGTTTGTTACGCCCCCTTGTTTCAACGCGAGTACGCATTTCGCCACGACGAGATTGGATTTTAATCTCATCCCCACGACGTAAGCCCAAATCTTTGGCATCTTTTGGATGCATGAAACATACTGCATCTGGGAATGCCTTATAAAGTTCAGGCACACGTTGTGTCATTGATCCAGAATGCCAATGTTCTAAAACACGTCCAGTAGACAACCAGAATGGGTATTCTTCATCTGGGCTTTCTGCAGGTGGTTCATAAGGAAGGGCAAAGATTTTCGCTTTACCATCTTTATTTCCGTAAAAATCAAAGCCAGATCCTTTTTTTGCATATGGATCAGATCCTTCGCGGAAACGCCATTTAGTTTCTTTTCCATCAACAACAGGCCAGCGAAGACCGCGTTCCTTGTGATAGGTTTCGAAACTAGCAAGATCATGTGCATGCCCTCGTCCAAAGCTAGCATATTCTTCAAATAAACCTTTTTGAATGTAAAAACCAAAGTCTTCAGCTTCTTGGTTCTTATATTCTGTACTGGTTTCAGACAGTGGGAATTTATCTACCTGTCCGTTAGCATAAAGAACATCATACATTGTTTTGCCTTTGAATTCAGGATTCGCATCCAAAATCTCAGCAGGCCATACTTCTTCGATCTTGAAGCGTTTGGAGAATTCCACCAACTGCCATAAATCAGATTTGGATTGACCTGGTGCATCTACCAATTGATACCAAAATTGTGTACGGCGCTCAGCATTACCATAGGCACCTTCTTTTTCCACCCACATTGCTGTTGGCAAAAGAAGGTCGGCCGCCTCACAGGTAACTGTTGGATAGGCATCAGAAACAACGATAAAGTTATCAGGGTTGCGATAGCCCGGTATTACTTCTTCATTGATGTTAGCCGCAGCCTGAACATTGTTATTCACCTGAACCCAATAAACATTTAATTTACCGTCTTTTAACGCGCGGTTATGTTGGACCGCATGAAGGCCGGGCTTAGGTGGGATCACTTCGAAAGGCACTTTCCATTTTTTTGCTGCAATTTCGCGATGCTCTTTCTTCTTCACAACTAAATCCGCAGGAAGCCTATGAGAGAATGTGCCTACTTCGCGCGCAGTACCACAAGCAGACGGCTGCCCAGTTAAGGAGAATGGACTGTTGCCAGGAGTTGAAATCTTACCTGTTAACAAATGAATATTATAGATAAGTTGGTTCATCCATACGCCACGAGTATGTTGGTTTGCACCCATAGTCCAGAAAGAAGTGATCTTTCTATTTGGATCTGCATACATCTTAGCAAGCTTTTCTAACTTCTCTGGTGATACACCAGAAAGCTCACTAGCTTTTTCTACAGTATATTCACTGACAAATTCCGCAAAACGTTCAAATTCGATGCTTTTTGCCCCACCCGCTTTTGAGGCATTTTTAGCTGCTTTTTGTAATGGATGCTCAGGTCGAAGGCCGTAACCAATGTCAGTGTTTCCTTCTAGAAAGCGTGTATGTTTTTTCACGAAATCCCAATTTACCGCATCATTTTGAATGATGTAATTGGCGATGTAATTGGCAATTGCTAGATCTGATTGCGGGGTAAAGACAATACCATCATCCGCAAGATCAAAACAGCGATGTTCATAAGTAGACAATACAGTACAATTCACATGTGGCGCACTTAAGCGACGGTCAGTTACGCGGCTCCAAAGGACTGGATGCATTTCTGCCATATTGGAACCCCAAAGAACAAATGCATCAGTTTCTTCGATATCATCATAACAGCCCATAGGCTCATCTATACCAAAGGTACGCATGAACGCACCAACAGCAGAAGCCATACAATGGCGTGCGTTTGGATCAATATTATTGGATCGGAAACCCGCCTTCATAAGCTTAGATGCTGCATAACCTTCCCATACGGTCCATTGACCAGACCCAAACATACCAATGCCTTCTGGACCTTTTTCCTTTAAGGTTTTCTTCCATTTCTCTGCCATAATATCGAAGGCTTGATCCCAAGAAATCGGTGTAAACTCCCCATTTTTATCATATTTTCCATCGGTCATACGAAGCATCGGATCGGTTAAACGATCTTCACCATACATAATTTTAGAAAGGAAATACCCTTTTACGCAGTTTAAACCACGATTCACTTCCGCTTTAGCATCACCATGGGTTGCTACCACACGGCCTTCTTTTGTTGCTACCATTACAGAACAGCCTGTCCCACAAAAGCGGCAAGCTGCCTTGGACCATTTAAGGTCTGTCTGGCTAGCGTCGGTTACTAGATTGGCAGCTTCTGCTGGCATCGCAACACCAGCAATGATTGCTGCGGCTGCGGCTGCTTGTGCTTTTAATGCATCCCGTCTTGTTAGTTCCATTACTAGACTCCTTATTTTATATTTCCGCAGTGTTATGAACATTTGTGTTATGAACATTCTGCATTTGTAGGCTTTGTTTAGTTTAACGTTGGTTTAGCATTCTGTTTTTTCAGGATCGTCTCTTCACGGTTGCGATCTATCGGTGCGGGTGATTGTGCTTCTAGGGCATCGAGAGCTTCGTGATAAACGAGCGATGCAGACATCACGCCTTTGGTTGTCTCTATTTGGCTAGATAGATTTCCAAGCTCTTTTGTATCTTTTGCTTCAATGACAAGGATGAATTTTCCTGCGGGATCTTCTGCAAAAATTTCAATATTATCAGCGCCTGATAAGCTAGTGCGAACATCATCCATATCATGAGGGCGAACCAGCGCAATTAGGCTCGCAACATGAATTTCATCTTCTTGAGTTCTTTCATCCATAAGCCTTATTTCCTTGTAAATTTTCATCTTGAGATAACGGAATTAGATTAATAGCATTGGCGGGACAGGGCTCGTAACAAGCGCCACACCCACTACATTTTGAGGCTGATATTTGAGGTTTAGGAGGTAAGCCTATGCGCATTTCCATCGAAATTGCTGATTCAGAGCAGCTATCACGGCAAGCCTCACAATGTACCCCTTTCTCTGGTAGGCAAGATGCGAGCACCACTTCCGCCAGAGCCTTTAAGACAGGAATTTGTGTATTATCGAAAACACCTTCATTACATACAGCACTACATTTTCCACAGAAACTACATTCCCCTTGCGAGAAATCTAATTTTGGAAAACGCCCATCCCCAATAACAATAATATTTTCTGGGCAAACAGAAATGCAATCTCCACAACGGTTACAATGACTTTCCAAGCTTTCATGATTTGACCATGGAGGTGCAATATCAACAGAAGCTGCCTTTGGGCACCCTCTCAAAAATGCACGTCTGTTCACATCAACACTCATCATCAAGCCTTTTCATTTGTTATTGGTATGGAGTACGCACAAGCATTTGATAAATCCAAATAGTGAAGCCGTACCCACCGACAATGCCTACAGCGAGGGCGGGTATCAGAACTGCTGTAGTAAAAAGAAATACATTTCGTTCTTCAGATTTAGAAGATGTTGGTTGAGATGTATCTGACATAACAAAGCTCCAATATTTATTAATTAGCTATCTAATAGAACGGATATAATAGATTAAACATTTATTATATCTTTTTCCTCAGTTAGAAATATCTCATTAAATATTAGATATCATTGATTCATATCAACCTAGAAACTCTAGTTGTTACGAATTGACTTACATCAACCTCCCTCTTTCACATAGCTACATCGATCCCTAAATTTTAAATTACGCTACCTTAAAAAAAAATGACACATCCATCTAATTTGACTTTAGGCAACATGCACCATACCCTTATGATTAATTTGTTATATGATTATACATTTATTAAAGTTGGGGAGTTTTACAGCATGGCCGTAGTTACACTTGGGAATAGGATTGAAAACGCCCGCATCGCGAAAGGCTATAACCTAACCCAACTAGCACGGCGTCTTGCTATTAAATCTTCCACTTTAAAAAACTGGGAATGTAATAATAGTGAACCCCGCGCCAATAAATTAAACATGCTGGCAGGTATTCTTGGTGTCACGCTCTACTGGCTAATGACAGGCGAAAATGACAATGGCGAAAATGATAATGAGGAACATTTACTCGGGACGGCATCTTTGATGCAAAAACTTGAAACCGCGCAAGCCATGTCACAGAAACTTAATGCAATACTATATGATATGGAAGGCGATATAGCCAGATTGCAGCGCCAAATCGATGTCGAAATTTAAAACACATAATACATTTTGTATAGCTTAAGCGTTAAATGAGTATGATAACCTAAAACTTAACTTCAGAAGTGACCTCATCCCCCCTTAGGCCGCACATCCTAAGGGGTAAATATTGTTCGTATAGACTAAACTATACCATAGAGAATGAATATTTGGCACCACATGAAGACTTCTCCATGTTTTGTATTCTATCTAATATGTAGCTTTCTGCTTCTTGATGATCTTGTGCGACGATCATTCCTGTTGCAATCGTCGAAATTTCTGCGCTCACTTTTGCGAGAGATAAAATTTTTCCATATAACTTATCTTTTGTAATTATAGCACCATGAAATACTGAAACTCCTGCACATCTAATCAGTTCATCAAGATAAAGCATATCATTGAAACTTATATTATTTTCATGACCGTCACTATTATCAACAATACAAAAGATATGAGAAGATGTATTGAGCTTCAACATTTCCTTATAAAGCAGAATTCTTTCCTTAAGGAAAAAGGGTCCTAGAATTTTGATTTTATGCAAAATCTCCCCGCTTATCAGGTAAGATTCTATGGTGCAGCAAGGAAAAGCTTTATAGCTTATCTTTTTATAAAGTACTTTTGATTTCATTTTACATAAACCTCCTTCTTGTAAATCTAAAACCCTACTTTTAAATTAGGCTTCCCTTATATATGTAAGAAACTCATCTACTGAAGACTGAACAGTTTTTGAGTGATTTTCCAATACAACAGCAGACTGAAGAACATTTGCTGATGACTTTCCTGTCGCTGAAACAGATTCAGCTATGGCTGATATTTTTATAGTTACATCTGTTGTGCCCGTGGACGCCCGTTCTATATTAGAAGCAATTTCCGATGTCGCAGACCCTTGCTGCTCTACTGAAGCCGCAATGGAAGTTGCCCCCTCGTTCAATTCAGTTATAGAGCTTTCAATCGTGCGAATAGCTTCCACTGCAAGGTTGGTTCTATTTTGAATATCCGAAATCTGGGCGCTAATTTCTTGTGTTGCATTTCCAGTTTGGGTAGCTAGGTTCTTGACCTCAGAGGCGACTACAGCAAACCCCTTTCCTGCATCACCTGCACGTGCGGCTTCAATTGTTGCGTTCAAGGCAAGAAGGTTGGTTTGGTCTGCAATATCATTAATGAGACTAACAACAACACCAATTTTCTCAGCTGACAGAACAAGCCCTTCAACTTCGCGGCTCGCTTCTTTAGCTTGTGACACAGCATCCGAAGCTTGCCTACTTGACTTAGAAGCCTGCTGACTAATCTCCTGAATAGAACATGAAAGTTCGGTAGAAGCACCTGCTATGCTCTCAACATTTTCTGAAGCAGAGGTTGATGCAGTTGCTATCTCCAACGCATTATTTTCAGCATCCTGTACAAACTTCGACATGGCCTCAGCTATATCTTTCATTTCTATTGAAGATCGATGGAAAAGATCTATTGAAGTTCCAACCTTATCCCGAAAAGTATTAATAACATTGTCAGTTTCAACTTTTCTGGCTTCAGCTTGATCCTTCGCTTCTTGCGCCCGATCTTCTTGCATTTGGCGCATATTCAATGCGTTATCTTTGAACACTTGAACAGCACTAGCCATTAAACCGACTTCATCTGTACGATTTTTTGCAGGCACTTCCACTTCTAAATTGTCACTAGCAAGCTCTCTCATCGCATCAGTCATAGACATCATCGGGTTAATGATCATACGTAAACTTAGATAAATTGATGATAAAATAATAAAAAGAAAGATCGTTGTGGCTACAATGGCAGCAATTATCTGCTCATTACGATATTCGGTAATAAACTTATTTGTTAATTGTAAATGCAACGTGCCAACTTTTGTTACTTCGCCATCTTCTTCATATAAAATCTCTGAACTTGAATATTCCACGTCACTAATTTTCTTTTTTTCGCCGAAAGTAGCTACCTCAATATCTTTTGCATTTATAACCCAAGCGGATTGGAACGCAGGATCATTACTAAGAGCTTCGGTTAATGTTTGTACTGAATCAATTTCAAACTCCCAAATGGGAGTAGCCAGTGCATTAGACTGGAGATCTGCAACTAAAATGGCTCGTGCAGCTAAGGCTGCTTTTTCTTTAGTTAAATTGTTACTTACAATGAGATAAGACGTACTAATACCAATAATCAATATGGTGACTGCCACCTGCAGCAGAGCCTTAATTCTGATGCTAGTACCTTCAATTTCTACTTTTAAATTTTGGCTACTGCCTACGATCGCGTTCATTTTATTTTTCACTCTACATATTGGGGAGATGGCTCTAACAAACTCCAAATTAAAATCAGGCAACCTTCATATCAAAATGAAGAGTTACCCGATTAAAAAAACGAACTGTCTTTACAAGCCGTTATACTCATCACCAACTACATTTTTGTATTTGCTAATGTACTTATTATTAATTGCGTCAATTGTACCTGCTGATTTCAACTCACTATAGCAACGGTTGAAATCATCATTAACTGAAGCATCCTTAAACATCATCACATAAGGAGTAGCTTCCATAATGGCACTAAACTTAACAGGCTGTTCAGGATCAAACCCTAGGTCTTTAGTTTTTGCTTGCTCTTGCAACGTTCTATTATATTCGGCAAAAATCAATCCATCGCCAAGAACAGCATCTGCACGACCACTGAACAGCAGTCTACTTTGTTTAATTTGATCCGTTTTTTCTGTGTAAGACTTAAAAGTAGAAATAGCAGTGTCTAGCCCTGGTAAAATTCCCTTAGCACCAGCAAAGGCCACTACAGATTTCCCCGAAAGATCAGACAAAGATTTTGATTTCAGTTTTGCTGCCGCTAATGAACTAACCCCATTGTGGAATGAAATATAGTGGCTGGATGCCACCCCCGGCAAAGGCAACCCTATAGGTACAGTTGCAACGGCATCAATATTTTCATCAGTTTTATAAGTTTCCCAATGGCGCGTGAATGGTTGCACAACAAACTTTACCGTATGCCCACAAGCTTCCAAACTACTACGAATAATTTCAGCCTCACGGCCCTCACCTTGCTTAGTAATGTGCGGTGGTAAGTTTCCTGCTGCAACTGTGATTTCTCCAGCATTTGCAATTTGGCTTGCAAAGCCTGTTGCGATTAATGAAATGGCAATACCGCCTAGTGTTATTTTATTCATGATTTAATATTTCTTTCACTTCTGTTTTTAAAACCTTTGTTTCATCAAGGTCATCTAAAAATTAATTCTACGAATACGCGACAGTGCAAAACACTTAACAATGCGTACACTTCGTAACTTTGAGAGTTTTGAGTGGATAAGTTTGGCTTCAATAACTAATGAACTCGAAAAAGCCTCCCGAACGCATCAAGCATCCTGTTTTAATCTATAACCATATGCAGAAAGGAATATCAATTAGCCGAAAATGGATATAAGGTGTGCATTTATGGATGGCCAATTTACTATGAATTTTAATTGGAATCAGGCGAAGGCTTTTTTTATAACCGCTGAAAAGGGATCCCTTTCTTCAGCTGCTCGAACTCTAGGCATAAGTCAGTCCACGTTGGGGCGCCAAGTTAGTAGTCTTGAGGAAGATTTAGGCATTTTCCTTTTTGACCGTAGTGATCAAGGGATGCAACTAACCCCGAATGGGCTAAAGTTATTTGAACATGTTCGTGCGATGAGAACTGCTGCGGACCAATTTTCCTTAACAGCAACCGGACAATCAGAACAGGTTGAAGGTAAGATATCCATTACCACTAGTGAAGTATATGCGGCCTATTTATTGCCTTCTATAATAGCTAAATTGCGCCGAAAAGAACCCCGTATAGAAGTGGAAATCATTGCATCCAACACTTCTACAAATTTAAAAAAACGCGAAGCCGACATCGCTCTTAGAAGTTATCGCCCTACACAAACTGACATCATAGCAAGGAAAATAAAAGAGGAAACTGCATTATTATAAGCCAATCAAGAATATATTGACAGGATAGGTAAACATACCACAAACGCAGAACTCTCAAAGGCTGACTTCGTTGGTTTTGATGAAAGTGACGCATTATTAAAACGATTGAATTCCCTTGGTTTAGATCTGACCAGTAAGAATTTCCCTATTCTATCTGAAAATCAACTTGTACAATGGGAGCTCGTGAAAAAAGGTGCTGCTATTGGCATAATGCCTTCGCCTATAGGTGAGGCTGAGCCACTGGTCCAACGTGTTCTTCCGCATCTTGCCCCTATCACAATACCCATGTGGCTCGTTGCACATCAAGAATTAAGTGTTTCAAGAAGGATACGAATTGTTTTCGACTTAATAGCACAAGAGATTAGCACCCCAGAACGCATATGACGAAGTGGCGATTAACAACGCCTAACCTGACCCTCAAAATAGCTATTTTGATGTAACCGCATAGACTTTATTTCAATGCAAAAAGCTTAGTTGATTTCTCAGCCAAGCTTTTTATGGTTGGAGAAGCCTGCCTATGCAGCAAATTGATAGTTTAACATCAATTCTAGAATCGAATATTTAAAGTCATCAATCTTATCTATTCCGCCTTTTGGCAAAGCATTAGCTTTAATTCATAAAGACCTTATTATAAATTTCTCGTAAGGTTTTCTTTTGAACTTTACCCATTGCATTGCGGGGGAGCCCCTCCACAAAGAAAACTTTCTTGGGTTGTTTGTACTTTGCCAAGTTATCTTTAATTCCATCGATCACATTGCTCTCTGTCAGGGTGCAATTTTCTTCTCGTACAATGACAACAGCCACACCTTCACCAAAGTCTGGATGGGGAAGTCCAATGACAGCAGATTCAACCACATTTTCAATATCATCAATGAGAAGCTCTAACTCTTTTGGATAAACATTATAGCCACCAGTAATGATCAAATCTTTGGAACGCCCAATGATAGAGACATAGCCCTGATCATCAACCATCCCAAGATCACCTGTGATAAAAAACCCATTTTCACGAAGCTCTTCTTTCGTTTTCTCTGGCATTTTCCAATAGCCTTGAAAAACGTTTGGCCCCCGTACTTCAATAGATCCTATTTGACCTTGGTCAAGTTGTTCTTGGTTATTATCTGGGTTCAAAATACGAACTTCTACGCCCGGCAAAGGAAAACCAACCGTGCCCGCACGACGTGCGCCATCGTAAGGGTTCGATGTATTCATATTGGTTTCTGTCATGCCATAGCGTTCCAAAATAGCATGACCTGTTTTATCACGCCAACTGTCATGAGTTTCTGAAAGTAATGGGGCGGAACCTGAAACGAATAAACGCATGTTCTTCACATGATCCACAGATAGTTTTGGATGTTCTAGCAACCTGACATAAAAAGTAGGAACCCCCATTAATACCGTAGATCTAGGGAGCGCATCAGCAATAGTATCTGCATCAAATCGTGTCATAAACCGTACCGCAGATCCTGCGGCTAATGTGACGTTTGTTGCCACAAAAAGGCCATGGGTATGGAAAATAGGCAAAGCATGGATAAGAACGTCTTGGTTAGTGAAATGCCAATAGTCCTTTAGGGTCGCGGCATTACTCCACAAATTACCATGGGATAACATGGCGCCTTTGGAACGTCCCGTTGTGCCCGAGGTGTAAAGAATTGCCGCCAAATCGTCTTTATTTCGGGCGACGGCTTCTACAGGTCCCGACATGGTTTGAGCAAGATCGTATAGGCTGCCATGGCCAGCACTATCCATTGTCATGAGCGCCGTTACATCGCATTTATCAGCAATAGATCTTAACGCATCCAAAGATTTAGGCCTGCACACAAATAACTTAGGTGTTGCGTCACTTAAGAAGTAATCAACTTCAGTTGCGGTATAGGCTGTGTTCAGAGGTAGAAAAACTCCACCAGCTAAAACAGTCGCAATATATAACTTTAGAACTTCGATGGATTTATCGGCCTGTACAGCTACACGATCTCCAGACGCAACCCCACATGAAATAAGTGCTGCGGCATATTTTTCAGCATCCGCGAATAAATCTCCATAAGAAACGACAGAGCCATCTTCTAGATATGCGAACGGCGTACCCTCACGGCCCATAGATGATGCACGCATATGATGGGTGAGGTA
>CBFCZA010000054.1:0-11743 GCA_965602285.1 uncultured Curvivirga sp.
ATCTAATGTGAACCCATTCCAAGGTAGCGAAATAAAGTCAGAATCATTAAAGGCCAATACGGAAATCGCAAGCAACGGCATGACCAAAAATGTGAAGAATAGGAAAACATAAACACTATAACCTATTCGATAAAACGGTGTTGTAGGAAGTGAACGGATCATGATCCCACCTTCTCTAGTTTCTGGCCGGTTAATTTAAGTGCTATCCAGATAATTCCCGAAGACAGCATCAGCAATAAGAACCCAAATGCAGCACCCTCATTCCAATTGAATGTAGAAAGGAACTCATTATAAATCTGTTCTGTGAACCACAAGGAACTCTTGCCGCCTAATAGATTTGGCGCCAAATAATCCCCGATCACCAACATGAATACGATAATCGCCCCAGACGTAATGCCCGGCATAGAATATGGAATAATTATTTTTGTGAAAATAGTCCATTTGGACGCGCCAAGGTCACATGCCGCTTCAATCAATGAATCATCCATACTATCTAGCGTCGACATAACTGGAATCACCATGAAAAGCATGGACATATAGAGTAGGCCAACAATCATACTAAAGTTGGTATATAACATATTGATAGGTTCATCGATGATACCTATCGTCATTAAAAAGTGATTGATGACCCCATGATCACTTAGAAGCACCATCCAACCATAAACAGTGACTAATTCCCCAACCCAAAGCGGAATGAGTAATAGTAATATTAAAAAGCGTGCATTCTTTTTTGAAGTGACCTTCGTCAAGTAAAACGCAATTGGAAAGGCTACGACGAAAGCCAAGAGGGTAACACCAATGGCATAAGCGGCCGTCTTTACAAATGTTAACCAGTAAATTTTTTGGCTAAAGAACTCGATATAATTACTGAACGAGAACTCCATATCACCATAATCATCTTCTGCCATGAAAGAGCTGATAAATAATTCAGCATGTGGCACGACAATTAAGCTTACGAGCCATAATAATACGGGGACGATCAATAGATAAAAGGTAACGTTGAAACCGCTTTTATTTTTCATAATAGGCTCTCTAAAAACACTTTAAATCATCACGATGAATACCAACATTCAATCGACTTCCCTCGTCGAGCCCATCAAATTGAGCATTTTGAGGGAGGGATATGAGTAATTCTTCGTTACTTCCTACAACCAAGGTCGAGAGTTTGGTGTTGGAGCCATCAAAAAGAACTGTTTTGATGATCACTTCAAACTTGTCGACACCTGCTATATCATCTGCCGGATTAAGAATGACAGCCTCTGGTCGAATATAGAGAACTTCGGGTGACGCTTTTAGATCAGGCTTCTGCAGCGTCCAGTCACCCTTAGTATTAATTGAGTCCCCCCCCTCCATAGATTGTATTTCAAAACGATTACTGTCCCCTACAAAACCAGCGACGAAGGATGTTTTTGGGTTTTTATATAGATTGCGTGGAGTATCTATCTGTTCAAATTGCCCATCATGCATAACGGCGACTTTATCGCTCATTACTAGTGCTTCGGATTGGTCATGGGTGATATACACAAATGTTGTCCCTATTTCCTTTTGTAGGAGTTTGAGCTCAACCTTCATATGCTCTCTAAGTTTTCTGTCTAATGCACCTAATGGCTCATCAAGTAATAAAATAGATGGGTTCATGACTAAGGATCTTGCAATAGCTACCCTTTGTCTTTGACCTCCAGATAAGTCGGTTACTTTTTTATTTAAATATCCATTCAGCCCAACACGTTCTAACATTTCGTTAACTTTGAAATCTATATCTACTTTTTTAAGCTTTTGCCGTTTCAGCCCAAAAGCCACATTTTCCTTCACATTCATCATCGGAAAGAGGGCTAAGTTCTGAAAAACGATGTTTACAGGACGTTTCTCAGGGGGAATACCCTTCATTGATTGTCCACGAATTAGAACATCACCTTCAGATTCTTGCTGAAAGCCAGCAATGATCCGTAGTAGTGTCGTCTTACCGCAACCAGAGGAACCAAGAATTGAGAAAAAACCTCCTTCTTCAACACCAAAGTCAACATTCTTGACGGCAGTAAAATCACCGAAATGCTTTGAAAGGTTCTTCATTTCTAAAATGTTGCTCATTTAAACTCCAGTCCGGTACATAAAAATGCCCCAAAATGGAACGCCAGGGAAGAGGGTTCCAGATTGAGGCGGTAGTTTTCAGTAATATTAGTTTGCAGCTTTAATTCTGTCTAAAGCTTTTGATTCAATAGTTTCAAAACCTTCAGGAACCGGCGGGTGCCATTTGATGTTATCGATATCTGCTTTAGAGAAAGAACGCTCAAAATCAGCGCGAATAGATTCATCTAAATATTTAGAAGCATCTTTAGAAGCTGTACCATATTTTTCACTGTTGGTGATAAGTGCAGCATATTTTGGTTTAGATACAAAGTTAATCCATTTATAAGCAGCGTCTACATTTTTTGCTTTTGCAGGGATAGCGAATGTATCAATCCAGCCTAAAGCACCACTTTTGGGCGCTACAAAGTCAATGTCAGAGTTGATTTTATGAAGAGACCAACCTTTGGCATCCCATCCAGAAATCACGTTAGCATCACCACTTTTAATGATCTCAACTTGAGTATCACCACTTGTCCAATAGTTCTTTACAAGACCTTTAGCGCCGATAAGTTTTGCTTCTACTTTATCGATCAAGGCTTTATATGCTTTCTTGTCATCATAAAGTGCGAATGGGTCTTCTCCCATACCAAAGGCGGCACCAATCAAAATTGGACGCTTTAGGCGGTATGAAATTTTTCCTGCATATTCAGGGTTCCATAGATCAGACCAATCATTGGCACCGGGAGCTTCTTTCTTATTAATTATAAGTCCTGTTGTTCCATATACATGAGGAACACCATAGGATTTACCATCCACTTCTGTATTCTTTTTAACAGCAGCAACCATGGAATCAATTAATAAAGCCGTCTCAACTTTACTAAAATCAATTGGTTGATAAATGTTATATTTCTTTTGAACAAAAGAAATACGGTCTTGGCTAGGTTGTGCTAGATCAAAACCAGCACCACGTGTTGCACGCAGTTTTGCAATCATCTCTTCATTATTACTATAAGTAACTTGGACATTAATTCCCGTCTCTTTGTCAAATGCCGTTACGATAGGTTTAAGCGCATAGCCCGTCCAAGTGATAATCTTAAGGGCCTCTGCAGCAATTGCCTGTGAAGAGACCGCTGAAAGTCCCAAAATAGAAACTGTAATGGCACCTTTAACAAATCTTGAAGTTTTCTTTATCATCATTCATTTCCTGTTATATGCTGCACACATATCCAATATATGTAGCAGTCTTTTATAGAAGACGTTGCAATATCTCATTGAATTACGTCTTCTGTATTTCAATTTTGTTGCAGCTTTATGACAAAGTTATGTTGTTAACTAAAAAACTACAATTATTTCCTATATAGTCATCAATAATGACCGAATAGTCAAAATAGAAGACTAGTAGCGCATACTATCCCATGTCAAGAAATTTGTAATATTTAAATGTATTTTTCCTAATGCGGCTTGTTTGTTCGGAGATTTTGCATGGGCTTTAATAAATTTAAAACAAATTTATGCTTAGGTTTTAATAGAAATATATGGAGAGTTTTGACTGAATAGTCATTATTGCGAGGGCGTTGGGTAAGTCAAAACTATTTGGTTCAATCCCACTTTGTCGCTTTAAGGGGCTGGTATTGCAGGGGTGATTCTGGCCAGTTGACTGATGATAGTGTCGTTCTGTATTTGCTTTGAAAAAATAAGGTGGGATAGATTCAGTCCTCTATCTCACCTTATTTTATTCTTGAACTCATCAGCAATAATTAATACCCAAATTCATGAATCGCTTTGATCGTCGCGAATTCATTATTATGGTTGGACTTAAGTAAGTTCACGTCCGCACCACGAACGATTATGGTAAAACGAGGTAGACTGTTTCATGATAAATTATTCGCTACCTAAGACAAAATCGAAATCAACCGTATAATATGGAGTAGAGATTTTATCGCGATCTGCGATGACAGCAGGGATTTTGCTTACATCAGATTGCTCTTCATAAACCATGATAAGTTTTTCACGCACGCCAAAAACGGCATCTTCATCAAGATATTTATCATCACTTGGGAAGACTTCCGTCACGAGTTGTCGGTAGCCGGGGGCAGTAACAATAAAATGCAAATGGGATGGGCGCCATGGATGACGGCCTGTCGCATTCAACAACTCTCCAACGGGACCATCATCTGGCACTACATAACCAGCAGGACGAACGGTTGTGAAGGCATATTTACCATCGTCACCAACCTTCATATTACCGCGCAAATTATAGCGCTCTTGTTCCGGGTCTTGATTAGAATAAAGCCCATTATCAGCTGTTTGCCAGATTTCTAACTCTGCGTTTTTGATAGGATTGCCTTCCATATCCTTGACAGTACCACAAACGACAATTGTTGTGCCGTCATTGGCACCTTTCATGTTTCCGCCAACTGGTAAATCTGGGGCACCAAGTATATGGAAAGGCCCAAGGACACTTGAAGGTGTTGTGTCTGGCCTCGAATGAAGCATATCAACAAGGGATGATAGGCCTAATACATCTGAAAAAAGAACAAATTCATTGCGCTCGTCATCTGTCATTTCACCTGCCTTTGTAAGAAGTTCCAGACCTTTTCGCCATTCGGCATGCGTAAGGTTAACTTCTTTAGCAAATGAATGAAGATGCCTCACAAGGCTTTCTAACACTTCCATTGTTCTTGGGGCTGTATCCTCAGAACAAATATCTAGAAAAGTTTGGGTAATTGTTTCAGTTGTTACAGTGCGCATAGTCCGCATCCTTTATTCTTTAAATGTTAGTCAATGATATAGGTTGAAAGTTCTGGGATATAAATCAGAAGGCTCAAAACGCCTAGCATAAGTACTGCGAACGGGAAGGCCCCCATAAAGACATCTTTTAAAGAGATGTTCTTGTCATTCAGGGTTGCCTTAATAACAAAGCAAGAAATACCAAGCGGTGGTGTTAATAGGCCGATCTCTGCACCGATAACGGTTACAATCCCAAACCAAATTAAACTAAGCCCCATACTTTCAATCAATGTGATAAACAAAGGCACAACGATTAAAATAATCGAGGCGGTGTCCAGCAATGTTCCAAGGAACAGCATCAAAAGCACATAGATAATCATGATCCCTACAAAGCCAAGGTCATAGTTTTGCAATAGTTCGTCTAGCTCATTTGGTAAGCCTGCAAAACCAAGCATACGACTGTAAAGGGATGCCATGGTGATCAGGAATAAAATAGATGCAGTAATATGTCCGGTTTCCAAGGCTGTTTGCCATAGGCCTTTAGCACTAATACGACGTCTAAGGACAGCGATAAGTAAGGCTATCAAAGCGCCCGCGGCACCGGCCTCAACAGGTGTTAACCAACCTGTGTAAATTCCACCAAGAACGATCATAATTAAAAGTAAAATTGGGAATGTTTTATCGATAAGCTGCAAGATTGTCAGATCATCTTCAGAAGCCTGCTGCTGCACATCTTTACCAAGAAAGCTTGGCCAGTATTTACCCATCAATACAATTGCCACAATATAAACTGCTGTCAAAATTAGGCCGGGAATAACGCCTGCAAGGAACATTTGTCCGACAGATTGTTCCGCAACAAATGCGTAGATAATCAGCATCGCACTTGGTGGGATGATCATGCCAAGAACAGAAGATCCTGCGACAACACCAACAGCAAAACGGGGGTTATATTTATAACGCAGCATTTCTGGCACAGAAATCTTTGTAAATACAGACGCAGATGCAATAGACGACCCTGTCACGGCTGCAAAAATAGCATTCGCGCCGACAGTCGCCATACCGATGCCGCCTGTAATTTTACGGAAAAGTTGGTTAAGCACTGCATAAACATCAGTCCCCAACCCTGCCTTGGAAACAAGTAATCCCATAACAGTGAAGAGCGGAATGGTGGCAAACTCATATTCAGTAACGCCGTCTGCAACAGCCACCTTTAAAAAGTTGAACGCAAGAATTGCTTTACCACTGATCAACCAGATGGACACAAAAGACACTAGGCCAAGTGCAACAGGGATATAAACGCCAAAATAAATCATGCCAACGATAGCAACGATTGAGAGCATCCCAATTTCTACGGGACTCATGATTGAATACTCATGTTAGTTATACCTTAGTTCTTATAATTTTGTCTCATCCATATGGATGAGTTCTAATTCGCGGTGGCCAACAATAGCTTTTATGCCAAAGATAATAGCACAAAGCGAAACACCAAAAAATGTAGCCAAATTAAGCGGCCATTTAGGGGCTGTAAAAATACCAGGTGTGCCGAAATAATCACAACGTGCTAAACCATCGCTTAAATCTTGGATCAAATTACCCGTAGGTGCAGGGCCAAATTCTGGCTGCACCAAGAAAGAACAACTTTCATAGGCCTCCATAAATTCAGGAAAAACAGTCCAAGCAATCAAGGCCATAAAAATAGCGGATGTTAAATCTATCAATCGTGAAGAGTAATCAGCAAATTTTGGATGTGTTGTTTTTATCATAGCAAGAAAACCATCTGACCTTGTCAAACTATTGCATCGCACAACATCAGGCAGCTGTAAAAACACAATCAATACCATAGCAAAAATAACAAGTTCAACACTGCCGCTGAAAGGGGTGTGGAATACACCCCTTGCAACGACATCGATGTTCAACACAGCCACTAAACCAAATAGCATCATTGTTCCAACAACATTGGCGTAAGATGCTAAATTGTAAGTGGTACGAAGGATATGTTTCATAATACTATCTGATTTCTTAAAGCTCTGAAGCCCAGTCGCGTAAAGGCGTCATGCCAGCAGCTTTGAGTTTACCCATATAAGCTTTCAACATTTTTGAACCTGGTGCGCCTTGAGAATCAAGTTTCTTCGCCCATTCAACAGCAATATTTGGCATTGCATTTGCCCACTGCAAACGTTCATCGTCAGAAAGAGTTACAACTTTACCGCCACCGTTTTTATAAGCTTCAAGCGAAGCTGTCGCACGGTCCATTGCAACGGCTGCAATATGTTCACTATATTCAACAGCAACTTTTTGAATGACCCCTTGAACATCAGCAGGTAGCTTTTTCCAAACATCTTTATTGATCGTTACTGTTTTTGAATTTACAGCACCAAGATCTGCCTTCACCATAAATGGTGCAACTTCAGCAATTTTAAATGTTTTTGCAGCTTCAGGCCAAAGCATAGCTGCATCAACAAGACCTGTATCAACCATGTTGTAGAATTTTGGCAACCCACCACGCACACCAGCAACATCAGTTAAACCTTCGAGATAACGTAGGTTATATCCTGCACCAGCAACCTTCATTCCTGTAAGATCAGAAAGGCTGTTGATTGGTTTCTTAGAGAATAATTGGTATGTATCTAAAACAACACCTGTCGCTAAATAAACTTGATTTTCAGCAGCAAATTCTTTTGCCATTTGTGGGAATTCTTTTGCAATTTCATCAACAGCCTTTGCAACAATGCGCGCATCTGCTGATACGAATGGTGTCACAGCAGAAAGACCTTGACTTGGTAGGGCCGAGTTATGGAAGATTGTTGTTACAATACCAATATCACCAAGACCCAATTTGATTCCTTCAAGAACACCTTTTGGTTTTACGATAGTGCCACCATAAGCTTCTTGCCATTTAATTTCATATTTGCCTGATTTTGCCAATTCTTCATTCACGCGTGGAATGAAGAAACCAGAAAATTCTTTCACCCACATAGCACGATCTGGATAACCATCAATGGCAATCATATTGATTGTTTCTGCCGCTTGAACAGATTGTGTTGGCATGAATGCGGAAGCACCGGCCATGAGCGTAGCCGCAAAAAGAGCGCGGCGAGTGATAGTTTTAAACATTATATTTACTCCCTATTCTAAAATGATTAGGCCATATTTGGTTATTTGAGGCCCATTATTTATTAGGTGGCTTTAGACCACTCTTCTTCGATGATTGTGCCTGCTTGTCTGAATAATTTTGAAAGCGGGCAGAATTTAGAAACTTCATTTTTAACTTGGTCCAACTCTACATCAGATGCATTACCACTGGAAATTACCCTTAAGAGAATATGTTCAAATGGGACATCAACTTCATCGCTTAACGTAACACCAAGGCGGTTAAAGTCACAAACAACACTGATATCTAGATGCCCAATATCTATTCCCAATTTAGCCGCACATTTATGCCCAATGACATTCGTACAACCAACTAAGGCTGCTAATGCGGTATCCGTTGGTGTCGGGCCAAGGTTAGTGCCCCCTCTTTCTGTAGGCTCATCAATAGCAAAGGTCAGGTCACGTACAGAAACATTCGCCAGCGAATGAGACGGGCAATTCGCCTCGGCCGTTAATTTTACTGTAGTTTTCATTTTAATAGCCATCATGAATCTCCATCATTAAGCGAAGCTGCAAGCTTCCTCAAAATCGAAACGTGGTAAACGTTGGAATAATGCCGTTTCATCAGCATAACCAATGTTGCAAAGGAAGTTAGATTTCAAAGTTGTTCCTTTAAAAAACTCTTCGTCTACGATTTTATTAGAAAAACCTGACATCGCACCAACATCCAACCCGATAGCACGTGCGGCAATCATCAGATAGGCGCCTTGCATGCTAGAATTGCGAAAGGCAGTCTCTTCTATATAGGTGTCTTTACCCTTAAACAGGTGACGGCGATCTTCGTGGGGAAATAGCTTAGGAAGCTCTTCCCAAAAGGCTGTATCATAGGCAACGATGGTGGTAACGGGAGCACCCATCATTTTCCCTACATTTGCAGGTTTCAATGATTTAGCTAAACGTTCTTTCCCCTCAGGGGAACGTACATGAATGAAACGTGCAGGGCAGCCATTCATACTCGTTGAACCCATTTTAATGATATCATAGATTTGGCGGATCTGATCTTCACTCACAGGCTTATCAGTCCACGCGTAATGAGAGCGTGCACCGCTTAATATTAAATCGATTGAGTCTTGGTCAAGGGTTTCTTTACGCTCCCTCAACATACGTACGTCATTTTGCGCTTTAGCTCTGAGCGTTTCTAATTCATTTCCAGTTGGTGCATTTACAGTCATTTTTAAATTAGCCTTAACTTTATTAATTTCTCTATTTTTAAAAATATCCACAATTCAATATAAAAGTCAATTAAAATCGATTTTATATTTTGTTTTTCTGAGAATCTGTGCTTTTCTGTATAAAGGAAATTTATGAGGAGTTTGAAAATGCCGACTTGGTCAGAATATAAAACAATAGCAAAAGAGCGTGGTGCGCTAGCAATGGAATTTTATGTTGTAGAATCTGTACCGGCGACTGCGCCAGAAGATATGATGAAAATTTTACCCGATCATCTTGCTTATCAAAAACAGATGGAAGCGGCAGGCACACTCGTTCTCGCAGGGCCGTTGTCGGATGCAACGGGAGAGCTGATGACGGGGGGTGGTTTGATCATTTATCGGGCAGCTTCCCTTGAAGAAGCAAAAGAGATAGCAGGTAATGATCCTATGCATAAGCAAGGGGGGCGTAGCTTCAGCGTTAGATGTTGGTTGGTAAATGAAGGTTCATTATCGTTCAGTGTTTCATTATCAGATCAACGAGTTGCAATTTCGTAGGGATTGTATGATAAATCCTTCTCAAGGAGATATTCGTAATGCTTAACCAACGTGATAAAACAATTGAGCCTGAGACAGCATCGGCATCGTTAACAAGCCAGACCTATCAGCGTATTCATGGGATGATCATTCAGGGTGATTTAGCCCCGGGTCTGAAGTTAAAGATTGAAGATTTACGTAAGACGCTTGGCACTGGTGCAAGTCCCGTTCGTGAAGCGTTGAGCTTGCTGACGTCAGATCAGTTGGTGGAGCGTATTGACCAACGTGGCTTCATTGTTTCCCATGTGAGTGTGGAAGCATTTCAAGAGCTTTTGAAAACACGTTGTTGGGTTGAAGAACTTGCGTTGCGGGAATCCATTGTTGAAGCAACACCAGAGTGGGAAGAGCAGCTTATCTTGCTTCATCACAGATTAAAGCGGGCCCCACGCGGTGTTGCTGGAGCTGACTTTGACTGGGAAACACAACATAAAAAATTCCATATGGCTTTACTATCTGCGTGTGGATCAGAACTTTTGTTGAAGTTCTGTGATCAACTATATGATCAAAATATTCGTTATCGCAATATCTCTCGGCCTGTTACTGCATCAAAGCGTAATATTGCAGACGAACATGAAAGCATTTTAAATCATGTCTTAGATGGGAATGCAGACAAGGCCGTTGGGGAGCTTATAGGGCATTATCAAAAAACAGGTAAGCTTCTTGCGGAACAGATAAAGTAATCTTTAAAAATATCAATATTAGATAAGGCGAGCTGTTAAAACCAGTTCGCTTTTTTTATGCTAATTTTGGGTCAAAAAAATAAAATCGATATTTTATCGAAATTATATTGATTTATCTAAATAATATCGATAATAATTGAATAAATCATTTATTAGCGTAATTATGGTTTTAAAAGATAAAAAATTTCAAAGGTAGGAAGTTATGCGGTTAGTATCATTTAAACTTGATGGTGAACAAAGAGTTGGTTGTCGTGTTGGGGATAAAGTCATCGATTTGTCTTTAGCTGCACCAGAACTTCCAAGAGATATGGTGGGCATTCTAGAGGCCGGCGATGAGGCGATGAAGCGGATTCGCGAAGTTGCTGACAATGCCACAGGAAGCGCAAGTTTAAACTTTGATGGTTTAACATTATTGCCGGTTATTCCACGTCCACCCAAAATCATTTGCATTGGTCGTAACTACGCTGCCCATGCCCGTGAAGGTGGGGTTGAGCCACCTTCCTATCCAGAAATTTTCTATCGTGGGGCAACATCCCTTGTGGCTCATGGTCAACCCATCATTCGCCCTGTATGTTCAGATAAATTAGATTATGAAGCAGAACTTGTAGCGATCGTCGGTAAAAAAGCGCGCCATGTGAAGCGTGCAGATGCGTTACCCATCATTGCAGGCTATTCCGTTTTTAATGAAGGTACTCTTCGTGATTATCAACGGAAAAGTTCCCAATGGACAATTGGTAAGAACTTTGATGATACAGGTGCTTTTGGTCCTGAATTTGTATCAGCTGATGAACTTCCAGACTTTGCCCACGGCTTAAGCATCAAAACGCGTTTAAACAGTGAAGTGATGCAGGATGCGAACACCAGAGACTTTATTTTCCCTATTGATGAATTGATCGAAAAACTATCTGAATGCATGACATTAGAACCCGGTGACATCATCATTACTGGTACACCACAAGGTGTTGGCTATGCACGTACTCCACCTGTCTTTATGAAAGATGGGGATGTATGTGAAGTGGAAATTGAAGGGGTTGGAACGTTAAGCAACCCAATTAAAGACGAAGTTCTTTGATATTTAAATTGGGAGCCTTAGGACTCCCAACAGATCGCCTAGAAACTAAGGGGATGGCAGCATTCCTTCTCATGAGCTCAAGGCATGCCCTTTTTATTGAGTAGGGCGTGCCTTGCCTAATGGAGACCTATCATGAAGACTATTAGTCTTTTAAGTGACCTTTTGTCCCGTGTGACTGATATTGGTAAACGATTAAATGCTTCTGATGATGAACAAGAAAAGACCCTTATTCAGCAATGCGAAGATTTACTGCATCGTCAAGGCGAAGCAACGAACCTTGCGCATGCCCAGCAGATATT
>CBFCZA010000055.1:0-11734 GCA_965602285.1 uncultured Curvivirga sp.
TTGGGAAGTTTGATGGGCATTTGCCATCATCAAACCAAGAAGTTTTTCATCAGCCTGCTCAGGTGTAACTTCACCTACAACTCTACCTTCAAACATTACCAAAATACGATCAGCAATAGACATAATTTCGTCTAATTCAACAGAAACCAATAATACGGCACATCCTGCATCACGCATGGCTATGATTTGGTGGTGGATAAATTCAATAGCGCCAATATCCACGCCCCTTGTCGGTTGACCTACAAGTAAAATAGGTGGGTTTCTGTCCATTTCACGGGCTAAAATTAACTTTTGTTGATTGCCCCCGGAAAAGTTAGCTGATTTTAAATAGGGATCTTGAGGTCGAACATCAAAATCTTTCATGATACGTGCACAATAGGAAACTACATCTTTGATTTTCGTTAGGACGGAACCATTGAACTCTTTTTTACGATGGTAACCCAAAATCGAGGATTCATAGGCTGGGAAAGATGGGACCATGCCTAAGTGCAAGCGATCTTCGGGTACATGGCCTACGCCAAGGTCTCGTATTTCTGCTGCATCTTTTGGATGTTTGGCGCTTATGACTTCATTGGCTATTGTAAAACATCCATTTGATATAGGGGTGATACCTGAAATCGCTTCTAAGAGTTCGCTTTGTCCATTTCCAGAAACACCTGCAATGCCGATAATCTCTCCGGCATGGAGATCAAGAGATACATTGTCCACGCGGGCTACATTCAACTGATCGAAAACAGATAGGTTCTCTATCTTAAGCATTATATCTTTTGGTTGTGATTTAGATTTAACCGCTTGGGTTCGAACTTTTCGCCCAACCATGAGTTCGGCTAGCTCTTCCCTATCAGTTTCTGTTGTTTTTCGATGTGCAACCATTGTCCCGTGGCGCATGACAGAAACATTATCGGTAATCGCCATAATTTCACGTAATTTATGGGTGATAAGCACCACCGTCACGCCACGTCCTTTTAAGGCTTCAAGAATACGAAAAAGTTGATCGGTTTCTTGTGGTGTTAAGACACCTGTTGGTTCATCTAATATAAGAATTTCGGCCCCCCGATATAGGGCCTTTAAGATCTCAACCCGTTGTTGTTGTCCAACAGGTAAGTCTTTAATTAAATCATGAATGGGTACGTGAAGGCCGTATTCTTCTTCTAGGTGCTTTAACTCTGCTGCAGCTTTTGCTATGCTATCTTTCAATATTTCACCAGATTCTGCGCCTAACATAACATTTTCAAGAACGGAAAATGTATCAACCAACATAAAATGTTGATGTACCATACCAATGCCATTAGCAATCGCATCATTTGAATTTCGAATGGAAACTTTTCTATTGTTTATGAATACATCACCCTTATCGGCTTCATAAAATCCATAAAGAATACTCATTAATGTGGATTTTCCCGCACCATTTTCGCCAATGATTCCGTGAATAGTTCCTTTTGGAATAGAGAGATTTACATCAGCATTTGCCTGTACAGCCCCAAATGCTTTGCTAATGCCTTTTAGTTCAATTGCTATCTCTTGCATCATGCTCAATTATTTCCGAATGATTATTTACTTGTTGTTGTGACAAAATGATTTTGAATGATAGATCAGTAATGTCAACGCCAAGGGATACTATAGGCTATCTATTGAAATTATAAGAGGTTTTATATTAAATTAAGGGGTGAATTCTAACGGGGACATAAATGTCCCCGTTAAAACTAAAACCTTCTAAATAGAAGGTGTAATAGATATTCTAGTAGTTACAAGTATTGTCAGACATATAGTCATGGACAGTAATTTTACCAGAAATAATGTCTGCTTCCGCTTTATCAACGGCAGTTTTCATTTTTGCTGTAATTAGATCTTTATTATGCTCGTCCAAGGCCCAGCCTACGCCACCTTCTGCAAGTCCAAAAACGCTGAAACCAGGTTTGAAGGTCCCCTCTTTAGCTGTTTTAAAAACGTTATATGCTGCGATATCAACGCGTTTCAACATAGATGTTAAAACAGAACCGGGATGCATATGGTTTTGGTTTGAATCTACACCAATAGAATATTTACCTTCATCCGCTGCAGTTTGTAGAACACCTACACCTGTACCACCTGCAGCCGCGAATACGACATCTACGCCTTGGTCAAATTGTGCACGGGTTAATTCAGATCCTTTTCCGGGGTCATTCCATGCAGAGGGGGTTGTACCTGTCATATTTTGCAAGACATCTACTGAAGCCATTGCATATTTGGCACCTTGTTCATATCCACAAGCAAAACGACGAATCAATGGAATGTCCATGCCACCAATGAAACCAACTTTACCAGATGCGGATTTCATTGCTGCTAGCATACCAACTAGGAAGGATCCTTCATGTTCTTTAAACACAACTGATTGCACATTTGGTTGATCTACAACCATATCAATCAAAGCAAATTTTGTATCAGGAAATTCTTGCGATACTTTATCAATGGCCGCCGCTTGGGCAAAGCCAATGCCGAGAACAGGATCCGATCCACGTTGCGCCATTTTACGGATTGCTTGCTCTCGTTGTGTTTCGTTGGTTACTTCGAACTCACGATATTTAATACCCGTTTCAGCTTTGAATTTTTCAACACCGTTGTAGACACCTTGGTTAAATGACTTATCAAATTTACCACCCATGTCGAATACAACTGCGGGACTAAAGTCACCTGCATTTGCTGTTTGTATGCCGAAAATCAATGCGGCAACACTTGCTGCACGTAATAAAGATTTCATGTTGTATACCCTTTACCTGTTATTGTTTTTAATTTTTATGGCTTGCAGTTAAAAATCTTCTTGATCTTCTCCCTTCACAAGCCCTACCTTTTCTATAACATAATTAGGTAATCTACCAAACGCTTTTGAAAAATATCTTAAATTAATTAGTTTGCTACTTAAAATATTATGCTTTATCTGAATTTATAAGAGGCTGCGACACCAATAATAAACTTCTAACTAGCTAAAATAAGCAAAACTTTAAAAAAAGGTTAGCCGATATATGAGTGTTGAAATTTCAAAGCTAAGAGGCCAAACCGTTTTTTCTGGTTTTTTTATGGCCCATTTCGCTTGTTTTGGCATTGTTTTACCCTTTTTACCTCAATGGATGGCAAGTCGCGGGCTTAGCGAAGGTGAAGTTGGGCTCATATTAAGTTCAGCTTTTATAAGTAAAATTGTATTTGGTTTAGGTGTCGGGATATTAGCTGATTATACAGGGCACCGTAAAATTTGGATACTGATCTTATCGATACTTAGTTTTATTGGATTTTACTTTCTTTCTTTCACGGACAGTTTCTGGCCTATGTTGTTTGTTTGGTTTATTGTTGGGCCAATACAAACAAGTTTAATTCCCATGATAGATGGATTAGCTATTTCTGCAGATCGCCGTGGAATGATGTCCAATTATGGTCGCGCCCGTCTAATGGGGTCTGTTTCATTCATTATCGTCTCGTTTGGGGCTGGCCTTTATCTTGCTGAACAATCTGTAGAAAAGATTCCAATGCTATTACTTGCTTTTGCAGGCATTGTGATTGTTTCCGTTGTGCCGTTACCAGATTTACGACCGCGTCAAAAAACCTCGCGAAAGCTAGCATTTTTAGATGTTTTAAAGATACCCGGTGTGTTTTGGTTTATTTTTTGTGCCGCCATTTTACAGGCAAGTCATGGGGCACTTTATGCTATTGGAACATTGCATTGGATCAATTCAGGATTATCTGAATCTATCGTTGGGTTATTGTGGGCAGAAGGGGTTTTTGCAGAGGTTATCCTATTTGCCGTCGGCATATATTTAATTAAAAAATTGGGCCTACGTGGCCTGTTGTATGTGGCCGTCATTGGTGGGGTTATTCGTTGGATATTACTAGGAATTTATACTGATTTACAGGTTTTATACGTTGTGCAAATTCTTCATGCTTGCACGTTTGCAGCGACACATCTTTCCGTAACTAACTATATAAAACGATATATACCTGATGAATTAACAGCATCTGCACAGACGTTGTATGATTCGTTGGCTATGGGTGCCTTGATCGGCCTAAGTATGACCGTTTCAAGCTGGCTTTATGATATGGGCGTTGAAGGAAAGGTATTTTGGGGGATGGCTGTGCTATCTGCCCTCGCCGGATTCGTATTATTCCTGACGAGGGCAGATAGAAGTAAAGAAATTCATCCTCTTTAGAATGAATATATTAGCTCATCGCTTCTTCTAAAGCAGCGTTCGCTTCTAACCATTCGTTTTCAACTTTATCGATCTGGCTTTGGATACGTGCTGCTTGTTCAGACAATTTCATCATATCAGCAGTGGACCCTTCATAAGAATCCGAATCTCCTAATTTTGCATGAACAGCGGCAAGGTCGGTTTTGAGACGTTCTGACTTGCTTTCAACCTGCTTTATTACTTTCCGTAACCCTGCGGTTGCTGCACGTGCTTCTGCGCGTGCCTTACGGTCGGCTTTTTTGTTGCCGCCTTTAGATTTAGAGCTTTCTTTTGACTCATTGCGTTTATCTGCCTTTTGGGCGCGACGTTCTTGACGGCGTTGATCTAATAATTGCGCTTTATAACCTTCAAGGTCACCGTCATAACGTTTACAAGTGCCATCGGCGACAAGCCATAGGCGATCTGCACATGCGTTCACAAGGTAGGAATCATGGCTTACAAGAATGATGGCGCCTTCATAGGCTGCAATCGCCTGAATAAGGGCAGCGCGGCTATCCATATCTAAATGGTTGGTTGGCTCATCAAGTAATAGAATATGTGGTTTATCCAAACAAATAACAGAAAGCGCTAAACGGGCTTTCTCTCCACCTGAAAGGCTGGCAATATTTGTGCGAACTTTATCCGCACCAAACCCAAAGCCACCTAAATGAGTCCGAACTTGTTGTTCCCCCCATTGTGGACGATTGGTGCTGATCAATGAAATGGGATCCATTGTCCCATCCATTTCTTCTAATTGGTTTTGGGCAAAGTAGCCAACTTCCAATTTTGAAGATTTTCTATAGCTGCCTGACATTTCTTTCAAGCGACCAGCAAGGAATTTAAGTAAAGTTGTTTTACCGTTACCATTGGCACCAAGCAAAGCAACACGATCATCCATATCAAGGCGCATATCTAAATGATCAAGAAGTGGTTTGTCGTTATAACCAAGTTTAACATCTTCTAGCGTTAAAACAGGAGGTGCAAGCTGTTCAGGTTGTGGAAGTTTGAATGTAACTTCACGATCTTCATTGATAGAAGCAATAGGTTCCATGCGCTCTAGCATTTTTAAACGGCTTTGCGCTTGTTTTGCTTTTGAAGCCTTTGCACGGAAACGATCAACGAAGGCCTGCATATGGGCACGTTGTTCTTCTTGCTTTATGGAGGCCGCCTTAAGAAGGGCTATAGCCTCACGACGTGCATTTTCGAAACGATCATAATTACCTGTATATAAAGTAAGCTTACCTTGATCCAAATGCAAAATTTGTTCTGGTACTTTATTTAGGAATTCACGATCATGCGAAACGATCAATAATGTATTTGGATAACCCATAAGATAGTTTTCAAGCCACATTGCAGCTTCAATATCTAAATGGTTGGTCGGCTCATCGAGGAGTAATATGTCAGGGGCAGAGAAAAGAATCGCTGCCAAAGCTACACGCATACGCCACCCACCAGAGAATGTATCAAGAGGGCGTTGTTGGTCTTCTTCATTAAATCCAAGGCCGGCTAGGATAGATGCTGCACGGGCAGGGGCTGTATGAGAATCGATATCGCTTAGGCGTTCATAAATCTCCGCAATACGGCTCGGATCTTCTGCGGTCTCTGCTTCTGATAGAAGTGTTGTACGTTCTTTATCTGCCTGTAAGACAATCTCTACGAGGGTGTCGTCACCTTCTGGTTCATCCTGTGCCAAAAGACCAAGGGTCTGGCGGGTACCAATAGTGATACTTCCGGAATCCACTTGAAGGATACCTGAGATCATTTTGAGCAAGGTGGATTTACCGGTTCCGTTGCGCCCAACAAGGGCGACACGATGTCCGTCGGAGATTTGAACAGAGGCGTTTTCGATTAAAACGCGACCGCCAATACGATATGTAAGATCAGTTATAGTAAGCATGGGACGGCATCTAACATGCTAAAGGCCATATGCAAAGAGGGTAGACTTATGATTCTTAATATATTCACTATAAAAACTTATTTTATAGCTTTTATAGTGATAGTTTGATCACATTTTATCGGGTATTTTAAAGAAGGGACTTGCATGGATTAGCTAACATGGGTATAAGGCGGCCCAACGCGCTTCTATTAATGGAAAGCGCGTTTTGAATTTTTTGGACCGCGCGTCAGGTGACGCGTCTCGGATATCTTAAAGAGACAGAGGCTTTATACCATGGCTTTGGAACGTACTTTTTCAATCATTAAACCTGATGCTACACGTCGTAATTTAACTGGCAAAATCGTTGCTATGTTCGAAGACGCTGGTCTTCGTATTGTTGCTTCTAAGCGCATTCACATGTCACAAGCTATGGCTGAGACATTCTACGGTGTTCACAAAGAACGCGCTTTCTTTGGCGACCTTGTTGCATTCATGACCTCTGGACCAGTTGTTGTTCAAGTTCTTGAAGGCGAAAACGCTATTGCTAAGAACCGTGAAATCATGGGCGCTACAAACCCTGCAAATGCTGACGAAGGTACAGTTCGTAAACTTTACGCTGAATCAATCGAAGCAAACTCTGTTCATGGTTCTGATGCACCAGAAACAGCTGCTGAAGAAATCGCATTCTTCTTTGCGGGTAGCGAAATCGTAGGTTAATCCTACTTTCGCAAATAACCTTGATAAGAGGTTATTAAAGAATTTTAAGAAAAAGGCATATCCTTAATTGGGTATGCCTTTTTCTTTGTCTATGAAACCTTTCTGATATAGAGACAAATATATAAATAAAAAACTAACTATATTATGGGATGTTATCATGTCAGCTTTTTCGCTTAGTGCCGAAGATATTAAAACCTTCCAAAAAGACGGAGTGATCGTTGCCAAAGGCGCCTTTAAAGAATGGGTCGACGTTTTGCGTGATGGGGTAGAAAAAAATATATCTAACCCAAGTCCATTTGCCACAGATAGTAATAAAGAAGGCGAATCTGGTCGATTCTTTGATGATTATTGTAATTGGGAACGAATACCAGAGTATTTGGATTTCATTAAAACCTCTAATTGTGCAGAGTTAGCAGGTCGTGCGATGGAAACAAAAACATCTCAGCTGTTTCACGAGCATATCGTTATAAAAGAAGCGGGGACAGCCAAGGCGACACCATGGCACCATGACATGCCTTATTACTGCGTTGATGGTCCAGAAACGGTGAGCATATGGATCGCGCTTGATCCTGTACCATTAAATGCAACAGTTGAATTTGTCGCAGGATCTCATAAATGGAATAAATTATACTATCCTAGAAAATTTCTAGATGGTGGATCTTACGAACAAGATGCAGAAGGTCTGGAACATGTCCCTGATATTGATGCAGAGCCAGACAAGTACGACATCCGCAAATGGGCATGTGAACCGGGGGATGCTGTTTTCTTTGATTTTAGAACCTTACACGGGACTTCTTCACAAAAACTTGAAATGCGCCGACGTGCCATTGCCTTTCGATGGTTAGGTGCGGGGGCATATTATATGGAACGCCAAGGTGAAACTTCCCCGCCTTATCCTGAATTAGAAGGTAAACTTAAATCTGGTGATGCTTTACCAGCTGATACTTTTCCTGAAATTTGGAATGAAGAGATGGAAACTTAAGTCATGAATGGTCTCAAAAGTTCGATTTTAAAAATTGCTTTTGGTGAAATGATAGTTTGGGCTGGAATGTTTTATTTATTTCCAGCGTTGCTTCTTTCATGGGAAGAGAGCATGCATTGGACTAGGGTTGAGTTAACATTAGCATCAACATTATGTATTCTTGTATCTGCTATTTCGTCTCCGTTAGCAGGAAAAATAATAGATAAAGGTTATGGTCGACATTTATTAACAGGCTCCGCCTTGCTCGCAGCTCTTTTGCTACTTGCCTTATCTTTTGCAACGAACTTGTTTCAGTTTTATGCGGTTTGGATTTTAATAGGTTTTTGTATGGCAGGGTGCTTCTTCATTCCCTGTATCTCTTTTCTAACCCATTGTTTAGGGCGCGGGGCAAAGACGCCGATCACGGTGACGACCCTTGTTGGTGGCATGGCATCGGCTATATCCTTTCCAACGGCTAGTGCGTTGGTTGCGGTTTCAGACTGGCGATTAGCTGTTACTTTCTTTGCTGTTGCCATTGGGTGTGTCGCCGCCCCTTTTTTCTGGTTTGGGGGAAAAGGATTGGAACGGCGCCATAACGAAACGTTGCTCAGTGAAAAAGAAACAGAAAATGATCAACAAAATGTAAAACAAAAAAAGACTCTTCGTGCAAAAGATATTTTGAAGCAGCCTATATTCTGGTTGCTGGCTATACCTTTTGCGTTGTTAGCACTTGGTCATGGTATGGTCATCAATCATTTATTGCCATTATTGCAGGAAAGAAATGTTAGTGCCGATGCGGCGATCCTTGCCGTATCTATGCTAGGCCCAATGCATGTTACTGGTCGTTTAGTCATGATGGCAGGTGAAAAGGCCTTGTCGAACCTACTTATGACTACTTATTGCTTTGGTGGGTTATGTGTATCGTCCCTATGCTTGATAGCCGCAGGGGTAACGCCTTCATTGCTTGTCTTGTTCGTGGTGTTGCAAGGGGCCTGTTTTGGCATGACAACGGTATTGAAGGCCCTTGTTACCGTTGATTTAATGGGAAGTAGTGGATTTGGGGTTATATCAGGTCTTATGGCTGTCCCTTATTTAGGAGGGTTAGCCATAGCACCATTCATGGGAGCATTCTTATGGCGCTTAGCAGGATATGACATGATGATCTATCTTATTTCTTTCTTAGCATTTACGAGTTTTCTCATGTATCGCTATGCAGTTGTTCGCCATCATCGAAAAGAACAAACGTAAGATAATAAAAAAGGCGTACCTAAAAGATACGCCTTTTTTATTAGAAAGAATTTGACCTTATGGTGTCAAAGTCAATGCCATGATCAACAGAACAACTACTGTAATCGCAGTTCCCCATGTGAAAAGCTTTGTTAGGTTGCTCCATGTTTCCAAATGGTCACGTGAAGAATTAGTATGTTCCATTGGCTCTAAATGTTCGCTCATGTCGTATCCCCAAAAAAATGATTTCCGATAAGGAATTTAAATAAACCTGAAAGATGTTTACGAGATTTTTTCTAGGTCGTCCAGCAAAATTGGACCTTTTTGTCCATCTATATAAGTAGTTTCGCCATCTGTTTTAGTTTTACCAGAGGCAACCCACTTTAATGCTAGTGGATAAATCTTATGTTCCTTGGTCAAAACCCGCTTTGCTAAATCGTCTTCATTATCCCCATTATGAATAGGAACACTTGCCTGAATGATAAGGGGGCCACTGTCTAGTTCAGAACTTACAAAATGAACGGTTGTCCCATGATGGCTGTCACCGGCCTCTATCGCGCGGGCATGTGTATGAAGGCCTTTATATTTAGGAAGCAAAGATGGATGAATGTTAATCATCTTATTTTGCCACTTATTTATAAAGTCATCGGTTAAAATACGCATGAAACCAGCTAAGCAAACAAAATCAGCACCGCTATTTAGGATGGCTTTATGTAGATCATCATCAAATGATTCTCTATCCGCATAATCTTTATGCGAGATCACGACAGAAGGGATATCTGCATTTGCTGCGCGGGTTAATCCATACGCATCAGCCTTGTTGGATATAACAAGGACAATTTTCGCAGGAAAGTCGGGCTCCGCGCAGGCATCTATCAATGCCTGCAGGTTAGACCCGCTTCCAGAGATAGCGACAGCAACAGGAAGTTTCTCCATGATCCTAGTATCTACTCTTAAAGGTTATCTAGAATAACTGCAGGGCCTTCGCCACGATTAATCATTTCACCCAAACGAATTGGTGTTTCACCTGATTCTTTAAGGGCTGCTTCAACCGCGTCTACTTTAGCTGGGTTAACAAATAAAATCATGCCAATACCACAATTGAAGGTTAAGTGCATTTCTTCGGCTGTTACACCGCCAATTTCAGACAACCAATCAAAAACCTGTGGCGCTTGCCAAGTGCTACGATCAACACGGGCGGTTAGGTCATCACCATATACACGTGGAAGGTTTTCGTAGAAGCCACCACCGGTAACATGACAAAGGGCATTTACGCCGCCTTGTTTAATAGCGTTCAAACAGGCTTTTACGTAAATGCGTGTAGGTTCAAGTAATACTTCACCAATTGATTTACTTTCATCAAATGGGCATGTGTCTTTGAAACCTAGACCATTCACTTCTAAAATTTTCCGTACAAGAGAGAAACCATTTGAATGCACACCAGAGGATGGTAAACCGATAAGGATATCACCAGCAGCCAAATCACTACCATCTATAAGTTCATCACGTTCAACTGCCCCAACAGAGAAACCTGCAAGGTCATAGTCGCCTTTTTGGTACATCCCTGGCATTTCAGCAGTTTCACCGCCCACAAGAGCCGCGCCAGCCTGTATGCAACCTTCTGCGATGCCTTTAACCACGTCAGCCGCAACATCAACGTCAAGGGTGCCACAAGCATAATAATCTAGGAATGTAAGTGGTTCCGCACCTTGAACGATAAGATCATTCACACACATTGCTACAAGGTCGATACCCACAGTGTCATGAATGCCTGTTTCTAAGGCAATTTTTAATTTAGTTCCAACACCATCTGTAGCAGCAACAAGAAGGGGGTCTTTAAAGCCAGCAGCCTTTGGATCGAAAATACCACCGAAACCTCCCAAGGACGAATCAGCGCCTGCACGGCGTGTTGCTTTTGCAAAAGGTTTGATTTTATCGACAAGTGAATTTCCTGCGTCAATATCAACGCCAGCATCGCGATAGGTTAGGCCACTTTGATTTGCGTCGGTCTTTGGGGCATCAGTCACGGGGTGTATCCTTTTTTAACCAGACAAATTTGCTGTAAATGCTTATCGCCTTTTGACGAATCAGTCAGAAACTGCATTAATGAATGAAATATGAATTGCTTTGCTGGGAAAATACAGAAAATGCCGCAAATTTCAATGCTACAATTAAGGTCTTTGGCCCCATTTCACAAATTAAAACCTACTTTTATGGGCTTAGTAATGGGGGCTCTAGGATTCTCTTCATTATTACAAATAGATAGCGTAAATGCAGATGATGATTTATTTCTTGCACCTATCGTAACTGTTGAAGAGAAGGCAGCAAGTGAAGTTGAAGCGAAAAAAGCTGCAATTTACACAGCAAAACAAAAAGCATTTTCAGAAATTGTTAATTTAATGGTTCCTGTGCGGTATCGCTCTCGATTACCTAAGATGAACCGTAAGGCCTTAGAAAATCTGGTTTATACGACAGATACTCCTAATGAACGCATGTCGCAGGGTGCTGGATTATATGTGGCAGATATACAAATCAGGTTCCGCCCTGACCTTACACGAACATTCTTTAAGACACATAATGTTGCATTTGCAGAAACACAAAGTAAAAGATTATTGATTCTTCCTGTTTTATATCGTGCAGGTTCAACCCTTCTTTGGGATGATAGCAATGATTGGCGCGAAAGTTGGGCACGTACGGAGTTTAAACGTGGTCTTGTTCCTGTCGTTCAGGCCTTAGGCGATATATCTGATATGGGTGTGA
>CBFCZA010000056.1:0-11641 GCA_965602285.1 uncultured Curvivirga sp.
AATATTGGCTTTGTTGCCTTAATGGTGCTGTTTGGTGGTGTCATTCTGTGGAGCTTTGTTTCTAATTTCTTCTGATTTTTCATTTTATTGAAATATAAGACTGGAAAGCTTATTGGGAATGTTTTACACCTTTTCTCCTAATCCAAGCCTTCGGGCAGTAATTCCTATAATGAGAGGCTGTTATGTCTGTTAAAGATAAAGTGAAAATTGGTATTCTTGGTGCAAGCGGTTATACAGGGGCTGACCTTGTTCGCTTATTAATCAATCATGAGAATGCTGATATCCGTTTTCTAACAGCGAACTCTCATGCTGGTAAGCCAATGGAAGATGTATATCCACATTTAGGCGGATATGATCTACCCGATCTGGTTACTTGGGAAGATGCAAATTGGGATGATTTAGACGTTGTGTATTGTGGTTTACCACATGGAACTACGCAAGAAATCATTGCACAGTTACCAAAACATTTAAAAGTTATTGATTTGTCCGCGGACTTTAGAATTGATAATGTTGATACCTATGCTGAATGGTATGGTCACGAACATCGTGCACCGGCTTTACAGCCTACCGCTGCATATGGCCTAACAGAATTATACCGCGCTGAGATTGCTAAAAGTAATCTTGTAGCATGTCCTGGATGTTATCCTACTGCAACTTTGTTGGCACTTGTTCCATTAATTCAAGCTGGCTTAATCAATAGCGAAGACTTAATCATTGATGCTAAATCTGGTGTGACAGGTGCTGGTCGTGGATTAAAGCAAGGAACTCTTTTTTGTGAAACTGGCGAAGGTTTAAGTCCTTACGCGATAGCTAGTCATCGTCATGCCCCAGAGATTGAACAAGAGTTAGCTAAGGCTTCTGGGCTCGATCCTTTGGCTGTTCGTGTCAATTTCACCCCTCATTTGATACCTATGAGCCGTGGTGAACTTGTCACCTCTCATGTTAAATTAATGGATGGTGTGAGTGTTTCTGATCTACGTAACAAACTTAAGGCTCAATATGATGATGAGTTTTTCGTTCGTGTTCTTGCAGAAGGTAAGGTTCCGCAAACTCAAATGGTTCGTGGATCTAACCACGCCATTATCAACGTTTTTGAAGACCGTATACCGGGACGTGCGATTGTTATTGCAGCCATTGATAATTTGGTTAAAGGGTCAAGTGGGCAGGCTATCCAAAATATGAATGTGATGCTTGGTTTAGAAGAGGCTACTTCTTTACGTCAAGTTGCACTATTCCCATAAGTTAGGTTTCTACTATGTCAAAAGGATTTAAAAACCTACTATCGTTTGAGGGTATTTATCCTACTGTGTCTGAAGATTGCTTTATTGCATCAAGTGCCGTGGTTATTGGTGATGTTGAGATAGGTGATGGCAGCAGTATTTGGTATGGATGTACCATTCGTGGCGATACAAATGAAATTCGCATTGGCAAAGAAAGCAATATTCAAGATGGCACCGTTGTTCATGTCGCTTCAGAAGGGCAAGGTACCTATATTGGTGATCAGGTGACTATCGGTCATATGGCTTTGATCCATGCATGTACATTAGAAGATGGCTGTTTCATTGGTATGAAAGCTTGCGTTATGGATGGTGCTGTCGTTGAATCTAGGGCTATGGTTGCCGCTGGTGCGTTAGTGAGCCCCGGTAAGGTTGTTAAGTCGGGGCAGTTATGGGCCGGTATACCAGCTAAATATATTCGTGACTTAACGGATAATGATTTTGCTAATTTAGATTGGACTGTACCCCATTATGTTTCCCTATCTAAAAAGCACAAACGTTCGCAATCTAATTAATGAAGACTTAATTCTATAATATTATTATCTTTTCTTGATGTTTAGGTGTAATTTATTAATATATTGTTAATAAATTTATTTCAGAAACAAATTTTCTGCGTAGCTATTGAAAAATAGAGGTAAAATTGCCTAAAGAAGAACTCGTTAGTGACATTGATGAAGATGACTTTCTTGTTTTTGAGGACGAGAAACCCATTGATGCCCTACGAAAGCATCATTGGCGCATTCTAGTTGTTGATGATGATGAGGCTATCCATTCAAGCACTCGATTTGTTTTATCAGACTTTACGTTCGAAGGATGTGAAATTGATCTCTTGCATGCCTATAATACGGACGAAGCAAAAGAACTTCTTGAAAATAACACTAATATTGCAGTCATTCTTTTAGATGTTGTTATGGAAACAGACGATGCAGGGCTAAAGTTGGTCGATTTTGTTCGAAATGAAATGCATAATAAAAATATGCGGATCATTCTACGGACAGGTCAGCCAGGTGCTGCCCCTGAATGGGAAGTTATTACCAAATATGACATTAATGACTACAAAACAAAGACTGAACTTACTCAAGAAAAGCTTTTTACTACATTAACAACTGCTTTTAGATCTTATCAGCAACTATATGAAATAACGGCCAATCGTCGTGGCTTAGAGGAAATAACCCAAAACAATGCAGCTCTTCTAAAAACGCGATCTATAGAAGAGTTTTGGGAACAAACAAAATCTTTTATTTCTAGTTTATTTCCAGTAACAGATGATTATCTTTTCTTATTATTGGATCGAATGAATTCTATAAGCATTAAGTGTGTTGAAAGTGCAGGATCTCTATCCACAGTTCCTATGGATTGTTCATTAAGAATCCTCCCAGAAGATATTTCTGTCTCCATAGAAAATGCGATGTCGAGCAGAAATATCCAAATACGGAATAAGGATATCACCTTATTTTTGGAAACTTCAAAAAATCAAAAACTAATTATATACTATAAACTCTCAAGAAGCCTTACTGATGGTGAAGCAAGGCTTTTGAATGTTTTTATAAGTAATGCCTCCGTTGCCTTAGATAACATTTGCTTATTTGAAAATGTACAAAGCTTAGCTTATGAAGATCAGTTAACAGGCTTGCGAAACAGAAGTGCCTTTGTCGATGAACTAAGATCATTGTTACGATCTATAAATGAAGGTGATGAATATATCGTCATTGACGTGGATTTGGATCATTTTGATGATATTAATGATCTCATTGGGCAACGCCATGGGGATAAAGTGCTGCAAGCTTTTGCGCATCATATTGAACATATTGCAGGCCCGACAAAAGCCTTATGCCGTATTTCTGGTGACGAATTTGGTTTGATTTATAAAACCAAAGGTATTGGTGCTACTAATTTTGACCCAAGAAAAATCTTACAAGACTTACAGCATAAAATTAATATTAATGCATATGATATATCGCTACGTTCTAGTATCGGAATAGCTAAGTTTTCAGACAAAGCCCAAACCGCGGAAACGATTTTAAGAAATGCATGGTTGGCATTACGCCGTGCAAAAGATAGTGGGCGAAATGGGTTTGCATATTATTCAAGCGACATGGATTTTGATGTTGTTAAGCGTGCTGAATTAACCAGTAATCTTCGTCAAGCAATAGAAAAAGAAGAGTTTTCATTATTTTATCAACCACAATATTGTTTTGAATCTGAAGCAATTTGCGGCGTTGAAGCTCTATTGCGATGGAAAAAGAAGGATGGCAGCTTTATGCCTCCTGTTGAATTTATACCAGCCTTAGAACGCTCAGGATTAATTGTTGAGGTTGGTGAATGGATTTTAAGGCAATCATGTATAGATGCGCAAAGCTGGGTTGGTAGTGAGCTAGAGAATGTAGCTGTTTCAGTTAATGTATCTGTGGTACAACTTTATAAACCAAACTTTGTGGATATGGTTTCTAAGACACTGGAAGTAACAGGATTAGCCCCTCAACGATTGAAGTTGGAAATTACAGAAAGTATCATTATGCATGACGCAGAAGATGCCAGTAAAATTCTTGCCAATATCCAAGCATTGGGAATCTCTGTTGCTATTGATGATTTCGGTGTTGGATATTCTTCCCTATCTTACCTTCAAAAGCTTCCCGTTGATTATATTAAAGTAGACCAATCTTTTGTTGAAAACATAGTTGGTCAACCTGGTGATGCCATGATTGCAGATGCAATTATTACTTTGGGGCATAGTTTTGGCTTAAAGGTTGTCGCAGAAGGTGTTGAAGATGATGATCAGGTTAAGTTTTTAAGGATATTAGGCTGTGATCAGATTCAAGGCTATTATTACGCCCTTCCTATGAGCCAAAGCGATTTATTGAAGTTTCCTTTAAATAAAAAGATTTAATTCAATATTTTTTTTCATTGCGACATCTTTTTGCACTGATTTTCCACCATTTTTTATTATACGCAATATGAATGACGCGAGATCTATATGTTTCCGTCGTTATTAGAGCGGTCTTTACCCGACTTTCACGGCATATCCGTGTGAGAACAATTTTTTTGGTAAGGATTAAGAATATGAGTGAAGGTAAACCTTCCCGCCGATCTGGTGGTGGACGAGCAGGGCGTCAGGCAACTCGCGCTGCAAGTAAAGTCTCGGCTCCTGCTTATGTAACACGTAAAATCGGTTATATGGATGTTTTTGATGAAGAGGGCTTATCCATTATCGAACGCAATGCAGATATTATTTTATCTGAAATTGGTATCGAATTTCGCGATGATCCAGAAGTTCTTCAAATTTGGCGTGATGCAGGTGCAGATGTTCAAGGGGAACGCGTTAGATTCGAACCTGGAATGTTACGTAAGATTATTACAGATACCGCCCCATCCATGATTACTCAGCATGCCCGTAATTCTGATAGAACAGTGAAAATAGGCGGTAAAAACTCAGTATTTGTTCCCGCATATGGCCCTCCATTTGTTAGGTGCCTTGATAAGGGGCGGCGTTATGCAACAATTGACGATTTCCAAAATTTTGTGAAACTTGCTTATATGTCTCCGGGGCTACACCATTCTGGAGGTACCTTATGCGAACCCGTAGATCTTCCTGTAAATAAACGCCATTTGGATATGGTTTACTCTCATATTAAATATTCTGATAAACCTTTCATGGGCTCTGTAACTGCTCCTGATCGTGCGCAAGACACTGTGGATATGTGCAAAATCTTATTTGGAGAAGAGTTTGTTGATCAAAATACTGTTGTCATCAACTTAATTAATGCTAACTCTCCAATGGTTTGGGATGATACTATGCTTGGTGCATTGAAGGTTTATGCACGAAACAATCAAGCTACGGTTATATCTCCTTTCATTCTTGCTGGTGCGATGAGCCCTGTTACAGTCACAGGTACATTGTCCCAAATTTTAGCTGAAGCAATGAGTGGCATCGCTTTAACACAGTTGATTCGTCCCGGAGCACCTGTCGTATTTGGGACTTTTGGGTCTTCAATCTCTATGCAATCAGGTGCGCCAACATTTGGTACCCCTGAGCCATCATTGGTTCTTTATGGTGCTTCTCAACTAGCACGGCGTCTTGGTATTCCATTCCGTTCTGGTGGCGGATTATGTGGTTCTAAAATTGCTGATGCACAAGCGGCGTTTGAGGCCGCTAATACCCTTCAAACTGCTGCAATAGGTGGTGTAAACTTTATGTTGCATACTGCAGGGTGGCTTGAAGGTGGTTTGGTTATGGGTTATGAAAAATTTGTTATGGATGCGGATCAGGCGTCTATGCTTGGTCGGTTATTGGCAGGTCCTGATATAAGTGAAAATGGGCAAGCAATGGATGCTATCCGTGAAGTTGGACCGGGTAACCATTTCCTTGGATGTGCGCATACCCAAGCTAACTTTGAAGATGCATTTTATATGTCACCATTAGCTGATAATAATAGTTTTGAGCAGTGGGAATCTGAAGGCGAAAAAGATATGCCTCAAAGGGCAAATTCATACTGGAAAAAACTATTGAACGAATATGAAGCCCCTGCTTTGGATGAAGCAAAAGATGAAGAACTATTAGCATTTATACAGAAGAAAAAAGAAGCAGTACCAGATTCAAATATTTAATTGTTTGGTTTAGATAAAAAAATGGCGAGGGCGGTTTCTCGCCATTTTTGTACACGGTAGATCACTCTCCGATGCGTGGTGACCCGGGTTTACTCGGGCCGAATGATCTATCTAGAATCTGTGTTGATTCGTCTGCTAATTGAATAGATTGGCTGATGAGTTCTAAAATTTTTATGTTATTTCTAAGAACTTGTTGTGCCTCGATACGTGAATCTTCTGTAATATTACCACATCTTTTGATAATATCGCGGCGGATTGTCGTAAGGATTTCTTCAAGTTTATAGCCATCTGGCTTTTCTTCTGAGACAAGGAAATGAGTCATTATTCAGCCTTTCCAATAAAAGTTACGTAAATCTACTTTTAAGATAGAACTGAAAAACCTTTTAGGTCAAGTATTTGTCCGAAAATGTTTTTAGAAGAATAAGCTATTCCTAAAAATATTTTCTTATGACGCAAATTGTTCCTTCAGAATTCTCTCTTCTAAATTATGCTCGGGATCGAAAAGAATAGTCACTGCAGATTTTTGATCTTCCCAGATCTCAACCGAAGCAACATCGCGAACCTCTGTATCATCTGCCACGGCACTGATTGGACGTTTGATAGAATCCAATACATTAAATTCAATTTTTGCATTTCTAGGTAACAATGCACCACGCCAACGCCTTGGTCGAAATGGGCTGATTGGTGTTAGGGCAAGGACACCTGAACCAAATGGTAAAATAGGGCCATGTGCAGAAAGGTTGTAAGCTGTACTTCCGGCAGGCGTGGCGACCATAACTCCATCGCAAACAAGTTCATTAAGGCGCATGATGCCATCAATTTTAATATCAATTTTGGCTGCTTGGCGTGTTTCACGAAATAAAGATACTTCATTGATCGCTATTGCTTCAATGGTATTCCCATCAACCGTCTTGGCCCGCATACGTAATGGGTGTAAACGAAAACATAAAGCGTTATTTAGGCGATCTATCAGATTTTCATGAGAATATTCATTCATCAAAAATCCAATAGTCCCTCTATTCATTCCAAAAATGGATGTTTTAGCTCCAACATTATTTCTTAACGTGTGGAGCATTATACCATCGCCACCCAACGCAATAATTACGTTGGCCTCATCAAGGGGAACTGTAGGATATAAAGATTCAAGGTCCTTTTTTGCTTTTTGTGCTTTTTCTGTTCGTCCAGCAACAATGGCAATATCACATGCTTCTACACCACCATAAGTTGGCTGGTCCTGCAATGTTGCGGAAATATTAGCAGGTGGGTTTTGCATGATTTTATCGTCTGACATTTTTTTCAACTATATCTTAATTTAATGGAATATGTTTAATATGTTATATATTTTTCATCTTCATATAGGATGATGTATAATCGGTTTAAATAGCGCAAGATTAAAATGCAATTATTCTATCAATAAAAAATATGTCTTTGGTTGAAATTAGGAGTAATGATGTGCCTCTTTTATTTAGGAATTTAACTATTTCTTTTATTATTTCTTTATTATCCTTACTTCAAATTAGCGTAGCGGAAGATAGGCATAGTGGATATTACTACCCTAAACCGTTAACGATCGAGAATTATGCGCCGCGTGCTCCCAAATTTCCAGAATCAACGGAATACAGCCGTATTGCATTTGTTACTGCATTAACGAAGCAAGCAATGCATAATCCTTATGCGCCAGAGTTTGTTTTCTTTTCTAAGGGAGAATGGAGCGAAAAAGCGATTATTACTGCAATTGGGGAAGGGCGATATAATACCATTTATCGCATGCGTGCCTTGATGGCGATGATGACGGCATTAGCCCGTGGAACACCTATGTTCCAACAATCAGCAACGGGTTCAAAGTTAACATTTCTTGACATGCTTTTCATGATGGGCTTTACACAGATAACCATCAGTGATGGCAAGACAGTATCTCATCAAATTATTTTTAAGTAGCATTATGGACGCATCAAGAAAAAGTTTATCAGACAGACAAAAGGCAGCACTTCTTTTTGCAAATGAAGCATTCTACCTAGCTTTTTCAAATGGTGATATTGTGGCTATGGAACGGCTGTGGGCTAAAGATTTCAGTGTATCTTGCCTACATCCTGGTTGGGAGCCTTTGATGGGGCGTAATAATGTAATGGCGAGTTGGCGTGCCGTTTTGCCAACTAACCCTAAAATACAACAAAGTTCACCTAATGCATTTGGTATCGGTGATATGGGATATGTTATTTGCTACGAGAAGGTAGGCGAAAGTTTCTTACTTGCCACAAATGTATTCATTATTGAAGATAATGCATGGAAGATGACTCATCATCAAGCTGGGCCAACAGATTCTACACCTTCAAATTCTGATGAATTTGACCCTCTTAATCACGTGAATTAGCCACCTGTCACACTCATATGACGGGGGTTAGAAATTTGACTGTCTCTATCAATAATGAAGTCATGTCCTTTTGGCTTGTGGGCAATAGCATTTTTGATCGCTTGATGTATCAGATAGTCTTCATTGCTTTGACGAAGTGGGTCACGTAGATCCACGGCATCTTCCTGCCCTAGGCACATATATAGAGTTCCTGTGCATGTAAGTCGAACGCGATTACAAGATTCGCAGAAATTATGAGTGAGAGGTGTAATAAAACCAATTCTTCCACCGGTTTCTTTAACATCAACATAACGAGCAGGGCCGCCTGTTTGATAACCACTCTCGTCTAACGTCCACTTTTCTTCTAATGCTGCTTTGACTTGACCGAGAGGCCAGTATTGATCCAGACGATTCTCTGTTCCTAAATCGCCCATAGGCATAACTTCAATGAATGTTAAGTCAAAACCATTGTCACCACACCATTGAACCATATGATCAATTTCATCATCATTGACTCCTTTTAGGGCTACAGCATTGATTTTGATTTTTAGGCCCACCTTTTTAGCAACTTCTAGTCCTTCAAGAACTTGATTAAGCCGTCCCCATCGTGTGATCTCTTTAAATTTCAATTCATCTAGGGTGTCCATAGAGATATTAATACGTCTAACACCGCAGTCAAATAACTCTTGCGCATATTTAGCCAACAAGCTGCCATTTGTGGTGACCGTTAATTCATCAAGTTTCCCTGATTCTAAATGGCGCCCTAATCTTCGAAATAACCACATGATATTTCTGCGAACAAGTGGTTCACCACCTGAGATCCGAAGCTTCTTAACACCTTGATCGACGAATGCACTACATAAGCGATCAAGCTCCTCAAGGGTGAGGAGTTCTTTCTTTGGTAAGAAGGTCATATCTTCAGACATACAATAGACACAACGGAAATCACATCTATCTGTCACAGAAACTCTTAAATAGCTTACATGGCGCCCAAAGGGATCAATAAGATTGGCGTTTGAAGATTTATCATTGGCTGCATGCATATTTGTTCATCCGCATTGAGAAGTGAAAGGTGATTATTTTTGAATGTCAATCTTGATTGACTATGACATATATAGCAAGAATAACAATATTGTTATTTTCATATTAGGAAAAGTCTATGCAAAAAGAATTTCTCGTAATGCCAAATCTAAATGACCCACGTTTAACCAGAACTGTTTCTGGGGTTGATCATACAGGGGAAATTACAGAAATTTCTGTGGTTGAGGAACGGCCCTTAACTTTATTTTTAAATGGTCAAGAAATCGTTACCAATATGACGATCGGCGATTTTCCTGAATATTTGGCTGTTGGATATTTGTTAAACCAAAATATGCTTCAACATGATGATGAAATAACAGATATCGAGTATGATGAAGATTTAGAAACGATTGTGGTGCGTACAAAACGTGAGACGAATTACGAAGATAAGCTAAAAAAGAAAACGCGGACTTCGGGATGTGCACAGGGAACAGTTTTTGGTGATCTCATGGATAAGTTTGACGAGATGGTTCTTCCTGAAAATGTATCACTTAAATCGTCTTGGATTTACACATTGGCAAAAAAAATTAATACGGCGCCCAGTCAATACTTAAAGGCAGGGGCTATACATGGCTGTGTTCTATGTGAAAAAGATAGCCCACTTGTTTATATGGAAGATGTTGGCCGGCATAATGCCGTTGATAAAATTGCCGGTTATATGTTTATGAATAAAATTAACCCAGATAATAAAATATTCTATACAACGGGGCGATTGACTTCGGAAATGGTGATTAAAACGGTTAAAATGGGTATACCTATTTTAATTTCACGATCTGGCTTTACCGCTTGGGGAGTTGAGTTAGCTCGCCAGGTTGGGTTAACTTTAGTCGGGCGTGCAAAAGGAAAACGTTTCATCGTGTTGGCTGGTGATGATCGTATCGATTTTGATGCAGATCCCGATAAGATTTTTGAAGAAGATAAGAAACATGGGCGCAAGGCGGATAAAGGTTCATGAATATTACAGCTGTTATTTTAGCAGGAGGTTTGGCGCGCCGCATGGGAGGTGGGGATAAACCCTTAAAACTTCTAGCCGGCCAACCTATTCTGTCACATATTATCGATAGAATAAAACCACAGGCCACAAATCTAATTATTAATGCCAATAGTGATCCTAAAGTATTTGAAAATTTTAAATTCCCAATAGTTGCTGATAGTATCAAGGGATTTGCAGGACCTTTGGCTGGTATTCTTGCTGGTATGGATTGGATTGCAGAAAATCAGCCAAACTGCCGTTATATGATTTCAATTCCCGGTGATGGTCCGTTTTTCCCACGTGATTTAGTAAGCAAATTGATGTCACCTATTATCGCTGGGGAGGCTGATTTAACAGTAGCCGTCAGCGGTGATAGAACGCAACCCGTTGTTGGGGCATGGGATGTTCAACTTCGTGACGATTTACGTAAGGCTATTCAAGAAGAAAATATCCATAAAGTGGATAAATGGACTTCACGATATAGAATCATTGAAGTGCCTTTCTCGAGTTCTCCAATTGACCCATTCTTCAATACAAATAAACTAGAAGATATGGAGGAGGCGGAAAGATTATTTAGGATAGATAATTCTAACGATCATAATCAATGAATAGCTGACAGGCATATTTTATCGTTGGATTTGTAAAATGCGCTCTTAACTCTTCATTGTCTCCGACTAATTCACTTAATGGGGCAAGTTCCACAGAAGTTAAAGGGTTTGCCGTTGCACAATATTCAAATTGCACTAATAAACGACGACCTTGTATGGGAAGTAATCCTTTATGAATGCCAGAGGTATCCACCATCAATTGGCTTCCCTTGGGGCCTGTAATATTTACAGGATCCCGACCGAGAAGTTCTGTGCACTCTTCATCAGTTTTTCTAAGTTTGTTTCCGTACCATAGATTAAATTCATCTGTGGTAATCGAGGCATTGTCTCGACACCGTACCAGTTCTGCAAGTTTGTGGGATTCTGGATAATAGCAATGTGGGCCTGTTGTTTCATCGACGTCAGTCATATAGATGAATCCCTTGCAGAATCTGTAATCATCTAGGTCCAAATGGAAGTTTTGTGCGTGGACAGCGTTTGGATGTCCACCAAAAGACCACCATGATAATACATTCGGGTGATGTCGCTGCATATAATATATCAACAGAATGAACTAAGTCATATGTTTGGTAACGCGCCATATTATTTTTAGGTGCATCTGCAAATGCTATAGGCTGTAGTTCTGCTTGAGTACCACCTGCAAAAACGGTCAAACCATTTAGATACTCACGCATTCTGCCCATTAGTTCTTCATCAATAAGGCCAAGTTTAACAAAACCCTGATGTGAGAGCTCCTCTGAAATAAGAT
>CBFCZA010000057.1:0-11553 GCA_965602285.1 uncultured Curvivirga sp.
GGGATGAATTGTTTGCAGGTTATAATCGGTATTTTCAGGCAGAAAATATTGGGCGTAAATTGGGTATGTTGCCGGGCTTTGTAAAAGAGGCAATGGCCCTTGGTATTAAAACGCTTACACCTGCAATGTGGGATCAGATCTTTAAATTGGTACCCGCTTCAAAACGCCCACCACAGGCTGGTGATAAGCTTTATAAGCTGGCCAATGTAATGAATACGGATGAAGATGGTTTTTATCGCCAACTTATCAGCCATTGGGGCCAACCTGATGATATTGTCATCGGTGGGAACGAGCCAAAAGGCGTTATCTGGGATGATGGTTTGAAATCGCGTATTCCTAATTTCACATCACGGATGCAATATCTAGATACATGCACATATTTACCAGATGATATTTTGACCAAGGTTGATCGGGCAAGTATGGCCGTAGCATTAGAGGCGCGTGTGCCTATCCTAGATCATAGGGTCGTAGAATTTGCATGGTCATTGCCTCATCATATGAAAATACGAAATGGACAAGGTAAGTGGTTGTTACGTCAGTTGCTTTATAAACATGTTCCGAGAAGCTTAATCGACCGCCCTAAAATGGGATTTGGTGTGCCCATAAATGATTGGTTACGCGGTCCATTAAAAGAATGGGCTGGGGACTTGCTTTCCGATGAAAGATTAAAGCGACAGGGCTTGCTTCATTCTGCGCCCATACAAGAAAAATGGCAGGAACATCTTTCCGGTCGTCGAAATTGGCAATATTATTTATGGGATATTTTAATGTTGCAATCATGGTTAGATGAAAATGGATTTAAATAAAGTTGGGGAGATTTTAAAATGGCAATCGCATTAATCGCGTCAAATGAAGATCCGGGAGAATGGGTTCCTGAACTTGAGAAACAATCAGGAGAGAAAATACAGGTATGGCCTGATATCTCCAACCCAGAAGATATCGATTATGTTTTAGCATCCGCACCACCTGCGGGGGCCATTGCTTCTTTACCTAATGTGAAAGTTGTTCAGTCTTTATGGGCGGGTATAGAACATATTACGTCAGATCCAGATTTCCCTTCTCATTTACCTATCGTTAGAATGGTTGATATCGGACTGTCTGATGGCATGAAGGAATATGTTTTAGGCCATGTGCTTTTCCATCATTTAAAAGGCCCCCATTGGTTGGCTGCACAAAAGAATAATGAATGGGCGCCACAAGATCCGCCCTTAGCCTTCCAACGCAAGGTTGGGATGTTAGGGCTTGGACATTTAGGAAGCTATTGTGGTGGTGCACTGAAAGACGTCGGGTTTGATGTTATGGGGTGGAGCCGTAGCCAAAAAGATATAGAAGGCATCGAATGTTTTTCTGGGAATTATGGCTTACACACTATGCTTTCGCAATGTGAAATTCTTGTCAATTTACTCCCTAATACAGCGGCGACAACCAAGATTTTAAATAAAGAAACTCTTGGTTTGATGCCTAAAGGTGCTGCTATCGTCAATCCGGGGCGCGGCACTGTTTTTGATGATGACGCATTGTTAGAAGCACTGAGTAATGACGAACTTTCTGCGGTGACATTGGATGTTTTTTGGGAGGAACCTTTGCCCAAGGATCATCCATTTTGGACCCATCCTAAAGTAATGATTACTCCACATGTTGCCAGTGTGACACGTGTTGATACCGGGGCTAAAACGGCTCTGGATAATATCAATCATTTACGTGCTGGTGGCGATATCCAACTATTGAATGGTGTCGTAGACGCAAAGCTAGGATATTAGGGCCTAGGATATCAGGTTAACCAATATGTGAAGAGGAAGGCGAATTTATAGCTTTTCTTTTTCATTATATTTAAATGATATATACGCAAAAAAGCCCTCTGCAAAATAAATTGAAGAGGGACGTCAATCGTTTTTATTTATGAGCGTTACTGATTAGGCGAATGTATCAACAACTTGCCCGCGTCCGCCAGTAGCAGCAGGGGAAGGGGTATTCGTTGTTTCTGATATCATTTCAATCAACTGCTTTTCATGTTCGACAGCATTTTTTACTGCAGAAATAGAGAAGGCTTGCTTCATGTTATGCTGGGTCGTTGTGACCGCGGTAGCTATATCCATTTTAAAATCGACCTTTCTGGCCCCTCAAAATCATCGTTTTAACCCATTCTAGGTTTCTAAATATTAGATCAGCTTTCTGCCGATGGCATATTATAGCATATTTAAGTTGAAATAAAAGAGGGGAATCTCCTAGTCTGTCCAGCTATCAATACGCTTCACAATTTCATCCAGCATTTCCATTGTATTTGGGCTTTTATATAAGGCGCGTAAGCAACCATGCACAATTCCTTTTCCAATGAATAAATGTGATTCAACACCGGCCTCTAATAACATGTCATTATAAAGAATAGCTTCATCACGCAATGGGTCATGTTCTACGGGCACATTAAATGTTGGCGGTAAGCCTGTCTTGTCTTCTGCGTAGATCGGCGTTGCAATCAAGGGAGGTGTCGCATCACCAAATATAAGGCTGGTGTAGGCTTTAATATCTGCGGTCGTTAATAGTGGTGCATTTGCTTCTGTCTCATGGGAAGGAAGTGTGGTCTCATGGCCTAGGCTTGGATAAATTAAGACCTGTCCCCGGGGCATAATCGATGCCCCGTGATCGCGAAGATATTGTGATAGAATAGCGCAAATATAACCGCCTGCACTATCACCACATAAAATGACTTTTTTAGGATCAATGCCAAAATCAGCTGCTTGGGCTTGTATGGCATCCCAAGCTAATTTAACAGAACTTAGAATTTCTATCAGACTATGTGCAGGCACCAAAGGGTAATCAACAGAAATTAAAGGCAGACCAGTTTGGCCTGTTAGCCATGCCGTGAAACAATCATGTGTATCGGGATTTCCTAGGCTTAATCCACCTCCGTGGAAGAAAAGAATAAGTGTATCTTTTTTCGAGCCCTCTTTATTATAGAGCCGTACAGGGACAGCTGCATTGCCTAAGGTTAAATCAAAGTCACGGGCTGTCACGCCTTCTGGGCGAGGCGGGGTGAAGGCTGCACTATATTCATTGTAATATTTTGTTTGTTCTTCAGATGATTGAAGGGGGCTGCCTTCGGGGAAGTAGGTTAGCGTTTCTGCAACAAATTCTTTAATTTCATTTTCAAGGGTCATTCTTGTTCTCCTGCATGAATTAGTCGACTAGAGATTGATAGACTAGCGCACGTAATTCTTTACGCAAAGGATAATGGCTACTTGGTAGCAATTGGGTAAGAAAAATAACGACCATTTCTTCTTTTGGATCTACCCAAAAGACAGTTGATGCCGCACCGCCCCAACCATAATCACCAACACTTCCACTTAAGCCAGCTAAATTTGGGTTTAGCATGGACCAAACGCCAAGACCAAAGCCTACGCCTGTGAAAGAAACCTCGCTGAAGACGGCTTGCCCCATAGAGGCTAAATCACCGGGCAAGTGATTGCCGACCATCTGATCGACCGTACGGCTGCCTATAATACGTTGCCCTTGATAGGCGCCACGTTGACGCATCATTTCGGCAAACTTTAAATAATCAGATGCTGTAGAGAGCAACCCGCCACCACCAGATTGGCAACGGACTTTACCTTCACGATAAATACTGTTTTCAGCATTTTCATAAAGACGCAGGCCGCTATTTTCAGTAGGTGTATAAAGGGCTGTGTAACGATCTAATTTATCATCAGGTAATTCAAAGCTTGTATCGGCCATGCCCAGTGGATCAAAGATATTTTCTTTAAAATATTGACCTAAAGACTGACCTGAAATTGCTTCTACGACCATACCTAAGACATCTGTGTTGACGCCATAGTTCCAACGACTTCCCGGTTCAAACTGAAGGGGCATTTTTGCGAGACGTTTTAAAACTTCTTTATTACTGCCATGAACGGGATCGAAATCTGTTTTTTCTGAAATATAGGAATCCGACAATAAGTCATCATTAAAACCATAGGTGAAACCCGCCGTATGTAGCATTAATTGATGAATTGTTGGTTTCTCTTTTGCGGGAATGACTTGTTTAAGGTTGGTTGCGTTTGGCAATAAGACATTCATGTCTTTCAATTCAGGCAAATAATCTTCAATTGGGTCATCTAAATGAAATAAGCCTTTTTCATATAATTGCATCATGGCAACGGAAGTGATTGGTTTTGTCATCGAATAAAAACGCAATATAGTGTCGTGGTTCCATTCTTGCCCTGTGTCTAAATCAGCCTTGCCCATCCAATTGGCATAGGCTAGCTCTCCACGTCGCGCGATAAAAGTACTTGCGCCAGCAAGCTTCCCTGCATCAACATAACGTTTCATCCATTCGGTGATGTTATTTAAACGATTACTACAAAAACCTATTTTGGATGGGTCGTTTAGGGCCTGCATATATGTGCATCCTTTTGTTCGTCGTGATTGAAACCTGACAAAACTATACAGCCCTATTTATTTACTGCAAGGCGCGGATATTTTTTGTTTGGTATAACACTTGTGCCCATGAGGTTTTCAATAATGAAGGTTAAAAAAAATGAGCTGCCTAAAAAGGCAGCTCAGTTGAACAGGGGTTAAGTACCTACTTAACAATCAGGGGGAGGGGTGGCTCATTTTTATAGGGGGAGGTAATGAGCCTGTTAAGTAGATATATCCTATGTGGTATTTATAATTTTAATTTACACCCCTAATGTTAAAAAAGATTTAAAAAAATTATCACAAGTTTGTGAAAATCCGTTGTAATTCCATAGATATCATAGGGATTGATGTTCTGACCTAAATAGAAAAAACGTTAGGCAAAAAAATGAGCCGCTCTCATTGGAGCAGCTCAGTTGAACAGGGGTCTAAGAGTGTCACCGATCCGTCCGAAGGGGGTAGGGGGGGATCATCTGGTAACAAGTTCTTTATACATCAGGAACTATTAATACTATATTAACAAAAATCAAAAAAATAACTTTTTTATATGATTTTTTTAATAATCCTAAATTATTGGGCAGTCCACCCACCATCCATAGGCAAGGCGGTGCCTGTCATTTGATGTGCGGCATCGCTACATAAGAAAAGCACGAGATTTCCAAGATCTTCGGTTGAAACGAAATTCATGGAAGGTTGTTTTTCTTTTAGAATATCGCTGATAGCCTCTTCTGTACTGACTTTAAGATTATCTGCACGGATTTGAACTTGTTGTTCAATAAGCTCTGTACGTACGAAACCGGGGCAAATTGCATTGCAGGTGATGTTTTCTTGGGCGGTTTCCAAGGCAACAACTTTGGTCATGCCAACGACGCCATGTTTTGCGGCTACATAAGCTGTTTTTTCGACACTTGCCACAAGTCCGTGAACGGAAGCGGTATTAATGATGCGGCCCCAACCTGCATCACGCATATGGGGCAGGGATGCTTTCATGCTATGGAAAACAGAAGACATGTTTATGGCAATGATATCATCCCAATCGGCATCTTCAAATTTTTCAAGCGGATTGGTTCTTTGGATGCCCGCATTATTAACAAGAATGTTTAACTGGCCGAATGTTTCTACTGTGGCTGTGACCATGTCTCTGATTTCAGCTGGGTTGGCAACATTGGCACCATTATGGGAGACTTTCACACCGAATTCATTTTCGATTTCCTGACGCGTACTTTCGATTTTGTCTGCATCGCCAAATCCGTTAAGCATAATATTACAGCCTTGGGACGCTAGTTTTTTTGCTATACCTAGGCCAATGCCACTTGTTGAACCGGTTACTAATGCTGTCTTGCCATGTAATGTTGTCATTTTAAATCCTGTGTCTCTCATGCAAAAATTTGAGCGATATTAAGGGCTATCTCTAGAGATTACCATCACTATTTTTAAAAGGCATGAGGAGAAAAATGTTTGGTTAACCATCCATTTGGATACGTGCAGCTAGAGCGTCATATACTGCTTTCGCCATATTATGATCGACTTGGCAGGTGCCAACATTTTCATGTCCTCCCCCGTGGAAGGCACGACATAATTCCCCTATATTCGTGTGGGAACTTCGATTGAAAATAGACTTCCCAATGGCAAAGACAGTGTTGCTGTTATTGCGTCCACGTAGAATATGTATGGAAATATTACATTGTGGGAAAAGTGTATACATTAGAAATCGATTGCCGGGCCAAATGGTTTCTTCTTCTCGTAAATCTATGGTGACAAGGTTTCCACGAACTTCAGCGCATCGCAAAATCTGTTCTTTATGCTTTTCTTGGGTATTCTCAAAGAAATTGATACGTTCTTGGACATCTGGATGTTTTAAAATTTCTTCGATGCTATTCTTACGACAAAGTTCAAGCAAGTTCATCATGAGGTCATAATTGGAAACCCTGAACTCTTTAAATCGTCCTAAGCCTGTGCGTGCATCCATTAAGTAATTTAATAAAGTCCACCCGACAGGTTTGATCACATCTTCTTTTTTTAGGTTTCCTGCATCACATTTATCTACCGCGTTTAGCAGTTCTTCAGGGACATTGGGAAAGCTTTCTTTGCCTCCATAATAGTTATAGACCACACGCGCCGCACTGGGGCTGTCTGGATCGATAATATGTTTGGGGTCATTAATGTCACGAAGGGTTTCAGAATAATGATGGTCAAAAGAAATATGAACATTTTCATTAAAAGGTAAATTGGTCGTGATAACATCAGGCCCAAGTTCGATTTTACCATCTTGCATATCTTTTGGATGTGCAAAGTCGATGCTATCTACTAAGCCTTTTTCTTTTAATAAAACACCGCAAACAAGACCATCGAAATCGCTTCTTGTCACTAATCGGTACGGAGCATTAGCCATATACATCTCATATTCAAAATATTACTGGAACCAATCCATCATGTGCAATTTAACATCTAAATCTTAATAAAAAGTTATCAGGTGAATTTTTATTTAATATTTTCTATAGGCTGCAATAATAGAGAGTATTAGAAAACCACTTGTTGATTTTGAATGGTATCTATATGTCTGAGGAATGTAATTTATAAAAGGAATGTCAAATGCCGCGCCAAACAGAAATTTTGCCTTTATTATCACCGTCACCTGGAAGCAACAGGGAATTGATCGTGCATCGTTATGAAAACGCTGCGCTAGGTAAAAAAGTATATATTCAAGCGGCATTACATGCGGATGAATGGCCCGGATTAATGGCTGCGCACCACCTTATTCCATTATTAGATGAGGCAGATGCTGCTGGGGAAATCCAAGGTGAAGTCATTGTTATCCCTTATGCGAATCCTATTGGTATGGCTCAACGTATTGGGGGAACCGTGACAGGGCGTTACAGCCTTGATGGAAGTGGTAATTTTAATCGCAATTGGGCAGATCTTATCGGGGGGGCAGCCCCAATGTTGAAAGGTAAGCTGACAGGGGATGTGGATAAAGATATTGCCTTAACACGCCAAGCCTTTAGGGATGTGGTAGCGAAACAAAGCCGGCGAACTGAAATAGATGAATTACGCGCCACTTTGATGAGCATGTCTTGCGATGCTGATTATGTTTTAGATCTTCATTGTGACGGTGAAGCAGAAATGCATATTTATGCAAATCAACATTATCAAGATATAGCGCTAGATATGTGCTGCGATATGGATACGCCTGTTTTGCTCATTGAAACCGAAGCCGGTGGTGGCCCATTTGATGAGGCAAACTCCTCTCCTTGGTGGGGCTTGAAAGAAGTGCTTCCCGAAGCTGCCCATTTGCCAGCGGCTTGTTGTGCTGTGACAGTGGAATTTCGTGGGCAAGATGATATTTCTGATGAGCTTGGACGTAAGGATGCAGCAGGAATTGTAAGTTTCTTACGCCGCGTTGGGATATTAAGTGGCGAACCTACTGCACCACGCAAGAAAGAAAATGTTTTAGCAGCCCCATTACATGCAACGGATGTATTGCATGCACCAATTGGTGGGTTAGTAAGCTATCAACTTCCCTTAGGGACAGAGGTTTCTATCGGCGATTTAGTTGCTGTGGTGATTGATATTGCTGCCGCTGACCCTTTGCAAGGGCGTTATGAGGTGCATTCGCGTGCGAATGGTAGGTTCTTTGCCCGAATGGATAGTCGCTTGGTACGTCCGGGAGAATCTATTGCAAAGGTGGCTGGGGTCGAAGTTTTGGCCCATCGAAGCGAAGGTAATTTGTTAGAGGCTAAATAAGCGGCCTCACGAATATAAAAAAGCCGCATTTAAGCGGCTTTTTTATTGTTATTTTATGAGCGCCTATGCCTCACGCGGTCGTAAATGGGCATGCCAGTGGCCCTCTACCCATTTTAAGAATTTCGCGAGAATGAAGACTAGAATCATATAAAGGATCGCTGCGGATATAAATCCTTCATAAGCCACATAATATTGGCCATTTACAATGCGGCCGGCCTTAAGGATGTCGACGATAGTAATTGTGCTGGCGATAACGCTGCCATGTAACATGAAAATGATTTCGTTAGAATACATGGGGAGTGCACGCCTAAGGGCGCTAGGTAAAATAATTCTACGTAACCGCTTTTTCGGGGACATTCCACAGGCGATAGCTGCCTCTACTTCTCCAAATGGTGTGGCTTCTATTGCGCCGCGTAAAATCTCTGTTTGATAGGCACAAGAATTTAAAGAGAAAGCAATAAGTGCACACCACCAAGGATCACGTAATACCACCCAAAAGATGCTTTCGCGCACAGCTTCAAATTGCCCGACCCCGTAATAAATCAGAAAGACTTGAATAAGAAGCGGCGTACCCCTGAATAAATAGGTGAAACACCAAATTGGTTTATTGAATATAGGGTGACGGTTGGCGCGTGTGAATGCTAGGGGAATAGAAAAAAACCACCCAATTACGATAGAAAGTACGGTTAGGTTTAATGTATTCCACATTCCTTTGGCGAATAAATCCCAATGTTTAATGGGTAAATTCCAATCGATGAAACCCCAATTGAGCCATGCAAGTTCTTCCATGATCATGCCCTCCGTACGCCGACGTTATATTTTTTATCCAGTCGTCGTAGGCCTATTTCAGAAATAGCCGTGAGGATGAGATATACGAAAAGAGCGAAAATCAAAAAGGTGAACGGCTCGCGATATTTTAAGCCAACCGATTTGGCTATATAGGTTAATTCTTGTAACCCGAGAACAGAAACGAGCGCGGTTGTTTTTAATAGAACAAGCCAGTTATTCGTAAAGCTTGGTAAGGCATAGCGAACCATTTGGGGCCATATGATGCGTCTGAAAATTAAGGGCCTACTCATACCACAGGCAATGCCAGCTTCAATTTGGCCGGGTGGAATTGCAAGGATAGCACCACGAAATGTTTCCGTCATATAGGCGCCAAAAATAAACCCAATGGTTAAAACACCAGCCGTGAATTGATGAATTTCAATATAACCCCAAAGCCCTGTGCGATCGCCTATATCATTTAATAACTGTTGCCCGCCATAAAATAGGAGGAGCATGAGAACCAGATCAGGAATGCCACGTACTACCGTCGTATAGGCTCCGGCTATTTTATTTGATGCGGTATTTTTACTCAGCTTACCCCATGCGCCTAAAAGCCCAAAAATAACGGAAACAAATAGGGCGACAAGCGAGACAAGGATCGTCCATCCTGTTCCTTGCAAAAGTAAAACTCTAAATTCCCAAATATGTTCCATAGGGTGCCTGCAAAATTTCTAAAAAATAAAAAAAATGTATCAAAGAAAAGGGCGGACCTTATGATCCGCCCTGACCTTGTTAATGGCTATTAACCACCATAGATATCAACGTCGAAATATTTATCGTTGATTGCTTTGTATTTACCGTTTGCACGGATTGCTTTAATGGCTGCAGAGAAAGCGTTACGAAGATCGTCATCACCTTTACGTACACCAACACCAGCACCTACGCCGAAGAATTTTGGATCAGTATGATTTTGACCGAAGAAAGCAAAACCTTTGCCCGCATCAGTTTTCAAGAAACCATCAAGGATCGCAATAGAATCAGCCATGATTGCATCAAGGCGACCTGCTGTTAGATCAAGGTAAACTTCTTCTTGTGTGCCATATTCGCGGATCTCAGAATCTTTGAATGTTGCTTTCGCATAATCAGCATGAATTGTTGCTGATTGAACACCAATTACTTTTCCGGCTAATGCAGCAGCTGTATCTTCTTTGAACATGCCTGCTTTTGCAGCAAGTTTCGCTGGTGTGTTGTAATATTTACCAGAGAAAGAAATTTTCTTTTGACGTTCTGGTGTGATGGACATTGAAGCAACGATGCCATCATATTTTTTAGAGAGAAGACCTGGGATCATACCATCCCAATCTTGCTCTACCATTTCACATTCACGGTTCATTTCTGCGCAAAGTGCATTGGCGATATCGATATCAAATCCAATCAATTCCCCAGAAGCCGTTTTTTCAGAGAATGGAGGGTAAGCACCTTCCACACCGATGCGAAGTTTATCACCAGCATTGGCGATGCCAGCTGTAAGTGCAAATGCGGCAACAGCCATAGTTAGTGTTACTTTTTTAAACATAGTAGTCTCCCTAATATATAGTACCATTTGTTTTAGTTTGTTTTAAAACGTTGGCCACCCGGCCCAACGCATTATTTAATGGGTGGATCAATCCCTTGTGTTTGCAAGGAATTGACGAAAACGGTCAGATTTTGGATTAGCAAAGATCTCTTTGGGGTCCCCTTGTTCTTCAATACGCCCTTCATGGAGGAAAATCACATCAGAACTGACATCTTTTGCAAAGCTCATTTCGTGGGTTACCACAATCATCGTGCGCCCTTCATCTGCTAAATTACGCATGACTTTTAAGACTTCGCCTACAAGCTCTGGATCTAGGGCCGATGTAGGCTCGTCAAATAACATAACGTCTGGATCCATGGCTAATGCTCTGGCGATGGCGACGCGTTGTTGTTGCCCACCCGATAAGTGGGCTGGGTAATAGCTAGATCGGTCATTGATGCCGACTTTGTCTAAAAGCGCCATGGCATGGTCAACTGCTTCTTCTTTGGATTTCCCAAGAACATTCATGGGGGCTTCTATGATGTTTTCTAAAACTGTCATGTGAGACCAAAGGTTAAAGCCTTGGAAAACCATCGCAAGTTTGGAACGAATCCGTTCAACTTGACGCATATTAGCAGCCTTGGGGTTGCCTGCTTTATCTGTGATCATATCAATAGTTTCACCATGAATGCTTACTTTACCAGCATTTGGGGTTTCTAACATATTGATACAACGTAGAAATGTGCTTTTCCCTGATCCTGAAGATCCCAGCATGGAGATAACATCACCCTGCTTTGCCTTAAGTGAGACGCCTTTCAATACTTCGATAGAACCGAAGCTTTTGTACAAGTCGTCTACTTGTAACACGATTGAATCTCCCGAATTCACGCCTCTACCCCTTTTGTCATCATTCTCAAACCTTTTTGATTAAGGAATGGTGATGGTTTTTATAATTTTTGAGAAAAAACTATGGATGTTACCATAATGTTAATACTCTTATATTTATTATGTTTAATGTGATCATATTATAAGGGGGCACGTCAAGAGTTTTGATGATCATTTATTAAGGAGAGTTT
>CBFCZA010000058.1:0-11486 GCA_965602285.1 uncultured Curvivirga sp.
ATCATTATTAGTAAAACATTTACAGACATTTTTGACAAAGAAAACACAATGGATGTCGATCTTCAAAATGAGATTGAGAAAAGCTCTTTAGTAAATGAATCTGGAATTAAAATTCTCGACGCTTACTTTACTGACTTAGCACCTTCTGACGTTACGAGTTATCTATCAGAAAACGGTGTCACATTGCCATAAAAGGTTTACCCAACACATCTTGGCCACATAGAACCTCAAATATATTGATTTATTTTAATGTGGATTAATTCCCTTTGTCGCCCTGCGATAGTTCGGCATATGTCTTCCCCAAGTTGATCATTCAATATTACATTTGTTATGAATGGGATTAAGATGCTTTTTCCTTAAAAACAAAAAAAAGCCCGAAGAAATAATCCTTCGGGCTTTAATTTTTAATCATGCAAAGGGGTATAGGTTAAGAAAGACCTTCCCAACCTTTCGGCTCTTGCATTCTTTCAGCTTCAGTAGGCTCTACAATTGGTTCTGCCAATGGTTGGCGGCCAGCCTTAATAGCTTTTTGAATTTCTGTTGCTAAGTCCAACTGGGTACATAGACCAAGTTCTACAGGAGAACGTGGGCGGAAATTCGACGAGTTCCAATGGGACTTATCACGAATCTTCTCAATTGTTGGCTTAGTAGTGCCAATCAAACGGCCAATTTGTGCCGGCGTTAATTCTGGGTGATGCTTCACTAACCAAGAAATACCATCGGGCTTATCTGCACGTTTAGATACAGGTGTATAACGTGGGCCTTTTTGACGGGCGGTTGCTTCTGGCAAGTCACTTTTCGCCAGACGTAATTGTTTCGTTTCGTCAGCTTCACAACGCTCAATCTCTTCACGAGTCAGCTGATTATTTTGCACAGGATCCATGCCTTGCATACCAGGAGCAACGTCCCCATCCGCAAGTGCTTGCACTTCTAAACGATGCAAACTTGTGAAAGTTGCGATCTGTATAAAAGATAACGTTGTGTTATCAATCAGCCATACTGCTGTTGCTTTTGGCATCAAAAGCTTGCTCATATCTTTCCCCAATTCAGTTCGGGCCCCAAATGATTTTGGGATTTTCCAATAGGTATCCGCGCCGTTCAGCGCCTGCATTTCCGTATATAATTTTCGGGAATAACCGCTTATATCACAGAGACCTAACAATGGTCAAAATATATATTTTAATATTTACCCATATAGCTGCGGCCTATTGAAAGTTCCGCACCATCAAAATTGACATCATAATGATCAAAAGAGTCTTCATCACTGATTTTTTTTAGGCCAATCAAATCACGAGTCGCTTTTTCCGCTGGTAACACTGGAATAGCGCCTGACATGATGGCAATATCACTTAATGTTGCCAAGCTAGATAAATAACGTTCTTGCAGCATATCTTGATTGAAAACCGTCAGACTGAAAGCACCTTCTTTACAAGTCGATAGGGCAACAAAAAACTCTGCAGAATTCAATCTGCTATCAGGTGATAACCCGCCTGAAGAAATGTCATCTTCAATTTGATCAGATAAAAGCGACGCTGCTTTGGCATCAATCTTAAAACTCGTTTGTATCGGATTCAGTAAATCTTCTGCATCAGCAATTTCAGCGCTGAGTTCTTGTAGAGCACGATCCATACGTTCAACTTTTAAGATCGCCGTATTGTCCGCCTCCACATCCCAGTTAAAGATGATGACAGACTTCGCGCGGTTAGCATTAAAGAGCAATCTATTTCCAGAGAGACTCCCATCATCACAATTCGCTTTGATATCATCGCCACTCATATAGCTGGCCCAAGTTAATTTGCGCCAAAAAATATTGCTCAAATCACCATCGCTTGCACAAGCAGATAGTAATAAAATTAAAGCGGTAGTGAATATTTTATTTATTCTCATGATGATATCCAAAAAATAATGATCGACAAAGATTAGCCCACTTGAATTGTTTTTTCAACTTTTGCTTAGGAAAATTAAAATATCAAAATCGAAGAGAATGCTTGAGCTATACAGGTAAAATTAACTATATATAAATGATTGGACGCGATTCGACGAATAGCCTATAGTTTCAATGATTCGAATCAGTATTTTAAAGACTTCATAAATTACATTACTTACCTAGAGATTAATTATGCCGCGATTACTTGGTTTTACTTTGGTTTTATTGACTAGCTTGTGGGTGGGTCTCTCTTCTCAATCAGCAGAAGCAAAATACGCATCTATTGTGATGGATGCGGAGACAGGTGAAGTTTTACACTCTGTAAATCCAGACACGCGAAACCATCCTGCTTCCCTTACCAAAATCATGACCTTATATATGCTGTTTGATGCCCTAGAAAATAAAAAGCTTTCTTTCAATAGTAAATTAAAGGTTTCACGCAAAGCATCGCAACAACGGCCTTCAAAATTAGGGTTACGTAAAGGATCCACAATTTTAGTCAAAGATGCTCTTTTGGCATTAGTTACAAAATCTGCAAATGATGTGGCTGTTGTAGTGGCAGAATCATTGGCGAAGAACGAGGCTGCTTTTGCAAAGAAAATGACGGCAAAAGCTCATTCCATCGGCATGAAAAATACTTTTTTCAAAAATGCTTCCGGATTACATAAAAAAGGACAACTTTCTTCTGCACGTGATATGGCCATATTAGGTCTTCGTATCAAAGCTGACTTTCCAGAATATTATGATTTTTTCAAAACATGGAAATATAAATATAAAAACAGAACCTATTATAATCATAACAAATTACTGCGTTATTATGAAGGTACAGACGGCATCAAGACTGGCTTTACCAATGCCAGTGGCTTCAACCTCGTTGCATCTGTCATTAGGAACGAACGAAAATTAATCGGTGTTGTCTTTGGTGGAAGAACATCAAAGTCACGTAATAAACATATGGTTTCCCTTTTAGACAAAGGCTTTAGAAAACTGATGATTGCGTCTTTGCGCCCATCATTACGCCCTGAAATCTCTATTGCAGAAAATGGCGCGATTCAAATAGAAGAAGAGACAAAAGCTCCTGCTATTGCCCTTGCGGTAAATACTAACAATGATAAAGCCAAACCAGAAACACCGCTTATTGAAGATAAACCATCCGAAGTGAATATCGCAAAAAACGATAATATTGATGATGATCTAGAAGATAAAACCATACAAGTTATCGATGTTTCAAAAGAAATAACTACGGAATGGTCGGTACAAGTTGGGGCATATAGAAAGAAACTTCGCGCCTATCAGGCTGCTGGCTTAGCCGCAGTTCACATTCGCTATGTTAGCAAAACAGCGGATATTCAAGTTTCTGAGGTGAAAGATTTAAATAGCAAACTCTATCGGGCACGCCTAGTTGGTTTGAATGAAGATGATGCGAGGGAAAGCTGCCATCTTCTTTCCACAACTCAATTAAGCTGTGTGATTATACCACCGTTAAAACCTGATCAAGTTGCTTTTATTCAAGAATAACTTTTCAATATAACGCTAAATACATTTTGACGATCTTCTGGCGGAACATCTATCTCAAAATAAGACTTTACGATCAGATCACCGCCCATTGCCTTGGCCATCTCTTGGCTTAAGGTCAAACCGATCCCCAGACCATCAACAAGTCCTCTGTGACGATCTAAGCGAGCTAACGGTTTAAATATTTCTGCTTGCTCTTCTCTGGTTAACTCTCCTCCATAATCAACAAAATTTAAATGAACATTGCCTGTTTCCATACATTCCACATTGATTTTGATTGAGTTTTGTACGTTTCCATAGTGAATAGAATTTGTAAGGAGATTCAAAATAATTTGTTTCAATGCCGTAGAGTTTGCGGTTACAAAAACATCTGCGTGACAAGATCCATCGATTTCTAGTTGGATATTTTTCTTTTGTAACAACGGTTGTAAGATTTGTATAGATTGCTCTAGCTCAGATACTAAATCTATCCTTCCTAATTCGATCGACAACTCACCGACTTCAATCTTTGTTAAATCGGTTACCTGATCAACCAAATGCGCCATGTGACGACCAGCACGTATAATCGTATCTAGTTGCTGAGGCTTCGTATCATTAGAATCAGAAGATTTAAATTGTAATAATTCACCAAATCCAACAATAGCATTAATAGGAGTCCTTAATTCATGGCCAAGCTTGGAAACGAACTCTGTCTTAGCGAAGCTTGCTTGGTCAGATATCAACTTAGCTGAATTTAAGTATTCTTGCGCCCGTTTGCGTTCAACAACGCGACCCAATTGAATACCAATATCTCGTGATACCTCTATCAATTCAGAATCTTGGTACCCAGAACTACTGCTGAAAAACTCCAATACTGCAACAACTTCTCTTCCAACAAGAATAGGAATAGCAAAAGCCGCCTTCATACCACAAGAATATGCAATCCGTTCAAAATCATTTCCATCTTTTCGAATTGTAATCCATTGAGGTCGACCACTACGTAGAACGGCCCCGACAAGGCCTTTTCCAATGGAGTAATGTTGTTGTTTTAACGCATGAATTAAGGATGAATATGATTCACCACCTTCCATATACACTTGCCCTGAATATGAAAGCTCATCCCGCGCATCCTCATCTAAAGTGTATGCAACCCCAACAGGCCAACGAAAATGTTTACAGATAGTACTTAACCCAACATTCCAAGCTTCCTGGCGTGATGTTGTTTCATTTGAAGAAAGAATTATATGCTGCAACAGTTGCATAGATGCGCTTTGACGCGTTAATGCTTGCGATGTTTTTTTATGGCTTTCGACCTCTGTTTGAAGATCATTAACAACTGCCGATAATTCTGAAGTTCGGGCACTTACACCCTTTTCTAGATTTTCATTCGCCTCAACCAATTTTTCTTCAGCTATATCCCTTTGCGACTTCCTTCTTGATAGTTGTTCCGCCATTCGATTAAGGCCATTTTCCAAAGCACCAATTTCATCTAGGTTTGAATGTAGAATCTTCTTCGTCAAATCGCCGCGGGCGACCTCAGCAGTAAAATCAGAAACTTTCGAAAGCCGTGAGAAAACGAATTTTCGCAAAAATAAATAGATAATTATACTGGAAAGCCCAATACAACCTAATATACTTAGTATCACATTTATCTTCACTTCATTCTTTTGCATAGTAAAGCGGGTGCTATCCATTTTCACATAACCAAATAAAAATGGCCGTGTACTATTCATGGTAAAAATGGGAGTAATACTTATTAATGAAGTCATCCCATCTTCATCTAGATGAATAAGTTGAGAATCTAATTCTGTTGGATTAAACCAGTTTGGCTGGAGGCTTGGTATTTGGGATGCAGATTTTCCCAACCACTTTTTATCAAGCGCATGATAGACAGTGCCATTCACACCAACAATCATACCATCGACCAGATCTTCGCCTACTAATTCAGTTAAGACCCCCCGATCTGACAATGCTGCATATTTTAAGTGAGATGCCTGCAGTAACGAACCAATGGACAGAAGTCTATTTGAAACAGTTTCATCAATTGAATCTGTCACCCGTTTAACATAGACATAACCAACAGATGACAAAATAAATAGTTGAGAGAAAACAATAGCAATAATAACCTTCAAAACGATGCTACGCCGGAAAGGAACCTTAATATTCTCGTAAGAGTTTTCCACCATTTAATTTCCAGCTATTCAAAGTAATATTGGGCAGGATTAGTAGGGGCAGGTGTAGGGTAAGTCCAAGCGGCAGGCATAAAGGCAGGAACATTCTTGAACCCATCACGATAAATACCATAGCGTACAGGCGGCAAACTAATTCCAAACACATAAAACTCATCTGCGGCAATAGTTAAAATATCGTTCATCAGCGAAGTACGCTCTTCCTCAGAACGCGTATTTACCAACTTCTGGTATAGTTCCATCTGTAAGCGTACAGGCCTAATAGGCTCTTCAGCTCTTGGGTCATTTGGGTTAGCAAACCATCGTGCCCACTTAACACCGTGAAGAGATTCATATGTGAATGGGAAATAGTATATAGGTGATTGAATAACAGCAATTCCACCATCACCACCCCATGCAGAGGCATCATGTGCGTTCAAAGCACGCTCATCATAAAATGCGTTACGATCAAGGTTTCGTGCGGTGGCATCAATACCAATTTCACGCCAATGATTTACAACCATTTTTAAAATATCGTAGCGATCCTCGCCAACTGTATCGATAAAAAAGGATATATTCTTTCCATTTGGAAGGCGCCTTATTCCATCGGGCCCAACTTTTAATCCAATTTCATCTAACATATTGGCAGCTCGGGCAGGAGCATATTGCAAAAACTGCTTTGCCAGTTTTTCATTATAAAATGGAGATTCTGGTCTTGGTGCAGCCTGATAAGGCACACCGATATTTTCCTTAGCCATACGAATAATAGAACCACGATTGATGCCATAAGAAAGCGCAATTCTAAAATCTTTATTCAAGAAGACTTTACGTAAATTTGGGTCTGGGTGATTTAAGTTTAGGGCAATAACAGATTTATTCATATCCGTATCTATGGCCCCAAAAGTATTTATTTCCGGCCATTTCTCTGGAGATTCCACAACTTTTTCAGAGAAACTAGCCATTGCACGCAATTGCATATCAATATTACCGTCACGCGCAATGGCTCTGGCATCTGACTTTGCTTTAACAACTGCGATCTCTAAATTATCGATGTATGGAAGTTGATTTCCTGCAGGATCCACTTTCCAATAAAAAGGGTTTCTCACTGCAGTCAATGGTTCATCAATGGTGTATTTGCTATCCAATACCCAAGCATTCAAAGTTGGCAAATCATTATTCAACCAACGTGACTTATCATCAATTGTACCTGGCTCCCCGAACATAGCGACAAATTGTTCACGCCAGTTTTTAAACCCAGCAGAAATAGCCTCTGCTTCAGCATTCTTATTAAAGTCGAGGTGATATTTCTTTAAATAATGTGCAGGGTAGGAAGTTGGTTCTGCTCCCTCTGGGCCAGCTAAAAATTGTGGAAACAAACTGTGTGGCTCTTCAAATATAAAGGCGACAGAATTAGGCCCTCTTCTTTCAACATGCATTTCTTTACCACCAGAAAACCGCCAGCGATCTGTTCCTGCACTTAAAACTTCATTATTCACTACATGTTCATACCAAAATAAAATATCTTCAACACCAAATGACGCACCATCTGACCAACGAATGCCTTCACGTAGATTGAATATAAATTCAGTTGCATCAGAATTGGCATTGTATGATTGCGCTAAATTAACCGTATACCCTGTCCATTCAGGATTCCACCTAAGTAAATTCTCATAACCCAAAGTTCTTATTAGCAAAGCATGATCACGCCCACGGCGCATAGCCATACGCCATGTTCCACCATATTTTCCAAGGGTTTCAGTTGGCTGAACAATCAAAGGGTTTTCTGGCAAACGCGCAGCGACCTTAGGTAAGTCGCCGTTTTCCACCGCAGCATCTAATATAGGGGAAGCATTATATTCCGCCGCCACAGCAAGATTTAGAAGCCCTAAAGATAAAGCACAGCCAAAACATAAGTTTAAAATGCGGCTTGTTCGAATTATTTTCTTTGCACCAATAAAAGATAGCAACATGGATCAAAACTCATTTAATTAGCCAACCGATATTCCCCAGTAATTAATCTAATCAACTTTGAAGGAATTACAAGAAATAAGATTCTAGCAAATCGACTAAACCATTGATAAAATGAGACTGTAGATTGTACTTTTAGAAGTAAAATAACATTTACCTGTGTTCCGTCTTGCTTTTTCTGTCGAGAAGATTAGCTTTAAAAAATACTTATTTCAGATTTTCCAACGGGATCCTCTTTATGACAAGCCTACGACCTACTTCAAGTGAACTGAACGAACTTCTTACCAAATTGAAAGAATTATTTGCAGATAGAGCAAGTACTTCAGAGGCTATTCGTGAACACCATGGTCATGGTGAAGGTCTCCAAATATCTAATCCACCTGACATGGTTGTTTTTGCGCATTCAACGGAAGAAGTTGCAACGATAGTAAAACTTGCCAATGCCTGTAACACACCCGTCATTCCATTTGGTACAGGGACTTCACTTGAAGGTCACGTCAATGCGATTGAAGGTGGTATTTCAATAGACCTATCCGCGATGGACCAAGTCATTGAAGTGAACCAAGAAGACCTTGATTGTCGTGTACAAGCTGGCGTTTGCAGGGTTCAGTTGAATGAGTTTATCCGTGATACAGGGTTATTCTTTCCCATTGACCCCGGTGCGAATGCATCATTAGGTGGTATGGCAGCGACACGTGCTAGCGGTACAAATGCCGTACGATATGGCACTATGCGCGAAAATGTCCTTGGCCTAACTGTAGTGACATCTGATGGTAAAATCATCAAAACAGGCGGGCGGGCGCGAAAATCATCCGCAGGTTATGATTTAACCCGATTGTATGTGGGTTCGGAAGGTACTTTGGGTGTTATCACGGAAATTCAATTACGTCTGTATGGAATTCCCGAAGCTATTTCCAGTGCCGTTTGTCAATTTCCAGACCTTGAGACGGCAGTGAACACGACTATCTTAACCATTCAGTCCGGCATCCCAGTGGCACGAATAGAGTTATTAGATGAATTACAAATGGGTGCCTGTATCAACTATTCAAAGCTTGAAGGTTACGAAGCAAAAACCACATTGTTTTTTGAATTTCACGGATCTACGGCATCAGTAAAAGAACAAGCAGAAGCAGTGCAAGCTATATCAGAAGATTTTGGGGGCAGTGCATTTAAGTGGGTTGAAAAACAAGAAGATCGCACAAAACTATGGCAGACCAGACATGATGCATATTATGCGGCTAAATCTTTGGGACAAAATAAGGGCATCAAGTTAACAGATGTTTGCGTCCCTATCAGTAGCTTAGCAGAATGCATCCTTGAGACACAGAAAGACATTGCTGAAAATGATCTCATTGCACCAATTGTTGGTCATGTTGGGGATGGTAATTTCCACTTAACCTTGATGTATGACCAAGAAAGTGCAGAAGAAAAAAAACGTGCCTATGAATTGGTAGAAAGACTAAATGAACGCGCAGTATCATTTGGTGGTACATGCACTGGAGAACATGGCATTGGTATTGGTAAAGTTGACTTCCTGCATAAGGAACATGGGGGCGGCGTTGATGTCATGCGTATGATTAAGAACACTCTTGATCCCAAAAACATCATGAACCCCGGGAAAGTATTATCTTCTTAATATAAAGGTATAAACTTAATTTAATAAGACTCTATCTTTTGGAAAAGTAACGGTCGCTGTTGTACCAGCACCGATCTTACTTTCCAGTATAAATGTGCCTTCATGCATTTCCACAAGAAGTTGAACTAAACTGAGTCCAAGACCGGTGCCATCATGGTTTCTAGTGTAGGACACATCCACCTGCCCAAATTTGGACAAAGCTTTCTCTATATCTTTTTCGGCAATGCCAATACCTGTATCTATGACCGATACAACCAATCCATCTTCAGTATTTCGTATGGATACAGAAATTTTACCATCAGCATCAGTGAACTTTATAGCATTAGACAGAAGGTTTGCTAAAATCTGCTTGATACGGGTTTCATCCCCCCATAGATTTGGTAGATTTTCCATCACAAATGGCTCAATCACAATCCCCACATCTTCAGCATATAAATGAACCATAGATAAACAAGCGTCTAATATTCCCTCAAGATTCACAGATTCTTCATGCAAACTTAATTGATCCGCTTCAATCTTGGAAACATCTAGGATATCATTGATTACATTTAATAAATGCTTACCAGCATTATGAATATCCCCAGCATATTCTTCAACTTTATCTTGATTAATTCCCATGGTTCTACTCATTTTTAACATTTCGGAAAACCCAATAATCGCGTTCAAAGGCGTTCTTAATTCATGCGACATGTTTGCAAGAAATTCTGATTTTGAATTATTTGCCCCTTCAGATTCTTGGCGAGCTTTAATCAATTCTAATTCAGCTAATTTTCGATCTGTAATATCTTGAATAGTACCCATGGTTTGTATGAATTCTCCGTTATCGTTGAAAACGGGTTCTGCTAATTCATAAACATATCGAATATCACCGTTTGGCATATGAATTCGTGCGTCAATTTCATATCCAGTTTGATTATCAACAGCTGCGGCAATAACTTTTTCATAGTGCTCAACATCATCTGGATGCACATATCTCAAAAATCCATCAAGGGTTTTGCACCGTTCCACATATTCTTCTGGGGTGACACCATAAATTTCTGCAGCTTCCTTTGAGGCATACACAAGCTCACTTTCTTTTTCATCCCAAACCCAATACCCAATACCTGATATTTTCACAGCTTGGTCATAGCGCAGCATTTGTTTTTTTAACTCTCTTTCAGCTTCAAGCGCATCAGTTACGTCTCGCCCAACGGCTTGAACCTCCCAAAGTTTTCCATTTCCATCAAAATGCGCAGCACTGCTCCACTGAAGAAATTGATGCCCCCCATCCTTCTTAATATTATGATGATACGAAAAAACCGTATTACTCTCGGGTGTTAATTTTGAAACTTTTTGACGAATAGTTTTATGATCTTCTGCTACAATAAAATCAAACATAGATCGTCCTATAACTTCATTTTTAGGCAGACCAAGAAAATCATAATAAAATGAATTTGCATAAGTAATGATAAAATTTTTATCAAAGCGACATATTAAATCAGGTTGAATTTGGGTAAGAGAATCTAGACGGCGGTTTAGTTTTGTTACAGTTTCCTGAGATCTAATTTGATCAAGGACTAAACTGGCGATATGCGCCTGCCCTTCTATAAGTTCTAATTCAAATTCTGTGGGGCTACGAATTTCATCGTAATACATGGCAAAAGTACCAAGAACAGCACCATTCTTATTTAATATAGGTTGAGACCAACAAGCCTTGAAACCAACTTGAGATGCAAGATCAACATATGGCGCCCAATATTCGTGCGTCATTACATCATCAACAATGATACGTTTCTTTGTGGCAACAGCCGTTCCACAAGAGCCTACACCAACTCCCGCCAAAAGACCTTCAATGGCTGAAGTATAATAATCCGGCAAACGTGGTGCCGCGCAATGATGCAACCTATTAGTATTACTATCATAGGTTAATATACTACACCTTACTGTTTGATCAAAACTTTCAGTATCCTCACATAAAGTGCGCAAGATATAGTTAGGATCATCCCCCTCTACAATCATTTGCAATAATCGCGTACGTGATTTTAATATGGTCTCGTAAGGAACCAAATACCTTCCCCTTTAAAATTCACATAATAATACTATGGCCTTTATGGCCTGACCAGAAATAATTCACATCTTAATTGAGGATTTTTTCTAAACCATCCTTAGACTTCAATTCGCAGTGTTTAGATAAATATTTTCGGTCACTATGCAATTTTTTAGTTGTTGGGTGATGGAATATAACCTTAACTTCAATTGTTCCTAACCCTAACCAATACCAAAAATGATCAACCAATGTCATATCCCCATACCA
>CBFCZA010000059.1:0-11475 GCA_965602285.1 uncultured Curvivirga sp.
TTTGGTAATGCCAGGATTGCATTCGGCCCATATTGCCACACGCCTATTACAAGAAATCGGCAAATGTACTGTCATTGGCCCATTGGTAATGGGAATGAGCAAACCCGTACAAATCGTCCAAACTGGCGCGTCTGTGAATGACCTTGTCAATGCAGCCGCATTAGCAGGACATGATGCCCTACGTTAATGGCTAAATAATCAGAGGATTAGATGAGCAACAGTTCGATCACCGCCCCAAACATGCTTTCCAAGCTGCAATCCGCAGCTGTAGCTTTGGCCCCGGTGGTCCTGTTGCTCATTGCCTTTTTATGGTTAGGCCATATCTCTATCATCGCGGCCTTACTGATTGGCACACTTTCTAGTGTCACCATATATATGCTTTCCAGCCTAAGTCTGGAACGTGAATATATGGTCAAACAACAGCTTTCCCTGACACAATCTGATCTAAAAGACAGCCATGATGCATTTGATCAACGGGGGAAAATCATTGAGAAAATGATCGATGCCTTGCCGGACCCTCTCATTTTTCTAAGTAACTCTCGAAAATGTTTAAGGCGAAACCAAGCAGCAAGATCACTTTTTGAAGGCCTATCCCACGGCAAACCCATTGATACGGTCATTCGACATCCAGAACTCCTGTCCACCATAGAGCATGTTCAAAAAACAGGTGAAGCCCATTCTGTTTCCATAGAGTTGATTAGTAATATCCGTCGAAAATTTGATGTGCGTATCTTACCGATTGCAACAGTTGGAGAAGATGGAAAGCATGAAAATTCAGCCATATTGCTGGCCATGCAAGATGTCACCAAAGTTGAAAAAAGCGAAGCCATGCGGGCTGACTTTGTCGCCAATGTGAGTCATGAATTACGCACCCCATTGACCAGCCTTATTGGTTTTGCAGAAACCTTACTTGGCCCTGCAAAAGATGATGAAGAAGCCCGCCTACAGTTTTTGGGTATCATGCAAGAACAAGCCGAACGCATGCTAAAAATCATTGAAGATTTATTGTCACTTTCACGTATTGAGGTGGATGAGCATTCTCGGCCAACAGAACTTGTTGATGTCAAAAATGTGCTGCAAAAAACCTGTGATACCTTACAAATGAAGGCCGCAAAATTAAAAACAACCTTTGCCCTCAATCTTCCTGAAAATCTTCCCTCTATTAAAGGAGATGAAGGGCAACTTATTCAAGTCTTTCAAAATCTCATTGATAACGCCATTAAATATGGCTCTGCAAATGGATCAAATCCAAATTCTACAGTTACCATTGAGGCCCTAATCGGAGATGATAATAGGATCAAAATTTCCATAACCGATCAAGGCAAGGGCATCCCCGAAGAAGACATTCCACGCTTAACAGAACGCTTCTATCGTGTGGATACGGCCCGTTCTCGTGAAATGGGTGGTACGGGTCTTGGACTTGCCATTGTAAAACATATCATCAACCGCCATCACGGAAAGCTTTCGATTACCAGCGAAGAAGATCAGGGTAGTTGTTTCACTATTTCTCTTCCCAAGGGTTGATAAATGCGATGCTTTATTTAGCAGCGTTTTTTGCGTGATTATTCCTGCGATTCCAAGTCAAGTTTTTTGGCACTTCCCATTATATTAAACTATCCTTAAACTCCATTTTCAAAGTATGATTTGAGAGGTTTACCACCTATTTTTGGTTTTATCTCTGCCTATCCCATATCTAACAAAATGAGTTTTCCAGAATGTCTGATACAATAAAATCTATATCACCTGCAGATGGTAAAGTTACGTTTGAACGCACAAAGGCCACGAATGAGGACGTTGATGCCACGTTAGATCGTGCCGCCGAAGCGCAGAAAAAATGGCGCAAAATACCCGTTGAAAAACGCGCAGCATATTGCACTAAATTTGTAGAAGCATTCAAAGCCAAAGGCGATAAATATGGCCAAGACTTAAGTGTCGCCATGGGACGTCCTATTCGATATGGCCTAGGTGAAGTTGGGGGCCTTATAGAGCGTGCTGAACATATGGTTTCTATAGCAGAAGAAAGCCTTAAAGATATCAATGTCGGTGAGAAGGCTGGATTTACACGCTACATCAAACGCGAACCACTGGGAGTATCCCTGATCATTGCGCCTTGGAATTTCCCCTATATGACAGCGGTGAATGCGGTGATCCCTTCGCTATTAGCTGGAAATGCTGTTATTTTGAAACATGCGGCACAAACATTAATTTGTGCAGAAAACTTCGCTGAGGCCTTTAAAGAAGCAGGCCTTCCAGAAGGGTTATTTCAAGTCTTACATATGTCCCATGACGCCACCGCACATGCCATACAATCAGGAAAGGTCAATCACGTATCCTTCACTGGATCTGTGCGTGGGGGCCGTGAAATTGAAAAGGCCGCTGCCGGTCAGTTCATTGCATTAGGTTTAGAACTTGGTGGAAAAGATCCTGCTTATGTGTCTTCTGATGCAGATGTTGGTGCTGCTGTTGAAGGTGTTATTGATGGTGCCTTCTTCAATAGTGGGCAATCTTGTTGTGGTATTGAACGTATATATGTGCATGAAGATGTTTACGATGAATTTGTAGAGGGGGCCGTGAAGTTAGTTAGTGATTATAAACTTGGTGCGCCTTCAGATCCTGAAACAACCTTAGGCCCTGTGGTAAATAAAAATGCAGCTAATTTTATTCGTGCCCAAATTTCCGACGCCATCAATAAAGGCGCGAAACAATTAATCGACATGTCGATTTTCCCCATCGATACAGGTCAAACGGCCTATTTAGCACCACAAATTTTAGTGGATGTAGACCATTCTATGGGTCTAATGAAAGATGAAAGTTTTGGCCCTGTTGTTGGTATCATGAAAGTTTCTTCTGATGAAGAAGCCATTACATTAATGAATGATAGCGAATTTGGGTTAACTGCAAGCATCTGGACAAAAGATGAAACAAAGGCTATCGAAATTGGTGATCAAATTGAAACAGGCACATGCTTCATGAATAGATGCGATTATTTAGATCCAGCTCTGAGTTGGACAGGCGTCAAAAACACAGGCCGTGGTTGTTCACTTTCTTCTATTGGATTTGACCACCTGACACGTCCAAAATCTTACCATTTAAAACATCCAGCTTAGGCAAGCCCTACAGCTACGTTGCCAATCGAGAACTAAAGGAATTAAAAAATGTCTGATGCATCTACACTCACAGGAAACTGGCATTATCCAACCCCGATGCGTTTTGGTGTTGGTCGAATCAATGAATTGGCACGTTGTTGCAAATCCATGGGTATGTCCAACCCATTACTTGTGACGGACCCGGGACTTGCTGCATTGCCTATGATTGGTGAAGCTGTTGAAGTCTGCGAAAAAGCAGGATTAAGCATTGCTGTTTTCTCTGAAGTAAAAGGAAATCCTACTGGTAAGAATGTCATGGCAGGCGTTGAAGTATGTCGTGCAGGCAATCATGACGGTGTTATTGCTTTTGGTGGTGGTAGCGCATTGGATGCGGCGAAAGCCATCGCCCTTATGGTAGGTCAAGATTTACCAATATGGGATTTTGTTGACGAAGGCGATAACTGGAAAAATGTAAACGAAAACGGCATGCTTCCTGTTGTTGCCGTTCCAACCACCTCTGGAACAGGTTCAGAAGTAGGTCGTGCCTCCGTTATTACTGATGATGAAAATCATGTTAAAAAAATCATATTCCACCCGAATATGCTACCGGGCCTCGTCCTTGCAGATCCAGCCTTAACTACAGGATTACCAGCCCATATCACCGCGGCCACAGGCATGGATGCATTGTCTCATAATCTAGAAGCCTATTGCGCACCGGGATATCATCCAATGGCGATGGGGATTGCCGTTGAAGGTATGCGTCTGATCAAAGAATCTTTGGTAACAGCGTGCAAAGATGGTAATGATCTTGTCGCACGTAGTAATATGATGGCGGCGTCTTGCATGGGGGCGACATCCTTTCATAAAGGCCTTGGTGGTATGCATGCGTTGGCCCACACGCTTGGTGGTTTGTTTGATTCCCATCACGGTCTTCTAAATGCGATTTTGATGCCTTATGTGCTAAAAGCAAACGAAGCAGTCATCAGCGAATCCATTGTGCACTTAGCCCGCTGCTTAGATCTTGAAGAATATAGTTTTGATGGTTTCATGACGTGGGTTCTTGAACTTCGCAAAGAAGTAGGAATTCCCCATACCCTTGCAGAAATCAAAATTGATGCAAGCCAAGCACAGAAAATTGGCGAAATGGCAGTGAAAGATCCTGCGGCAGGTGGGAACCCGATCAACTTCAGCGCTAAGGAATATAGCGATATCTTTATGAATGCGCTTCAAGGTAAATTGTAAAAATACCCATTAAAAAAGGGTGAAACTATAAGACAGGGATTAGGAACATGATGAATGCACGGGACGTAAAGACCGCAGAAGATGCTAAAAAAATTATCGAAGAACGAGGCATTAAAAATATAAAGCTTGGTATCTTTGATATGGATGGCATCATGCGTGGGAAATACATATCACGGGAAAAATTCTATTCCTCATTAGAGGGCGGTTTTGGATTTTGTGATGTTGTCTTAGGTTGGGATTCTGATGATCAGCTTTACGACAGTTCCATTTATACAGGTTGGCATACCGCCTATCCGGACGCACCTGTGCGCATTATTCCTGATACCTGTCGTGACATCACAGACGAGGAAAATACTCTTCTTTTCATTTGTGAGTTTGAGAAAAAAGCGGAACCAATTTGCCCACGCGGCACATTACGTCGCGTTCTTCAACGTGCAGAAGATATGGGCCTGATTGCCAGTGCGGCATGCGAATTTGAATTTTTCATGTTTGATGAAACGCCAGAGACAGTGCGTGATAAAAATTACAACAATCTGCAAAATATGACACCTGGATCGTTTGGATATTCAATGATTCGAAATAGCGTCCATGCGGACCTTTACCATGACCTTTTAGCCATGTGTGATGAAATGGATATGCCTATTGAAGGTTTACATACAGAAACTGGCCCCGGCGTATTAGAAGCAGCCCTAACCTATGATGATGCGTTAAGTGCAGGTGATAAAGCCGCCCTTTTCAAAACATTCACCAAGGTTTTTGCACAAAAACGCGGCCTTATGGCAACCTTCATGGCTAAATGGTCCCCTGACTGGCCGGGACAATCAGGCCAAGGAAAAGATGGCAAGGCTGTTTTCCATGACCCAAGCAAGCCGCATAATATGTCTGATATGATGCGTCACTTCATTGGGGGGCAACAATCCTTAATGCCTGAAACACTATGTATGTCAGCAAGCACCATCAATAGTTTCTCTCGTCTCATCCCAGGCTTTTGGGCACCGACCATTGCCAGTTGGGGCGTTGATAATCGAACTTGTGCGCTACGTGCGATTCCCGGTTCAGAAAAATCTCAACGTGTAGAATATCGTATTTCGGCGGCTGATATTAATCCATATCTCGCCCTTGCTGTTTCCATTGGAACGGGCCTTTGGGGAATCGAAAATAAAATCGAACCTATAGAAGAAGTCGAAGGTAATGCATATGAGAAAAAATTCTCTGATTCCCTAAACCTTCCTGCAACTTTATTTGAAGCAGGCGGACGCTTACGCCAATCAAAAGCCGCGCGTGATTTATTCGGGGATGATTTTGTAGAACATTATGCCCAATCAAGGGAATGGGAAGAACGCGAATTCCGTAAATCAATTACAGATTGGGAATTAAAACGGTATTTCGAAATCATCTAAACAAAGAAGGGTGATTATCTTATGTATAGATAATCACCCTTTTCTTTTGGTTCACGAAACGCCTACTATATCATCATGCCATTAAATAAAACTGACCCATCCTTATTTACTGCCACCCGACCAGTTCACTGGTTTGAAAGCCTGCATATTAGGTTATCTTTGGGGCTTTTAATCATCGTCGGCATATTGATCATCGCCGTTTATGCGGTCAATCAAACTCTTCTTCGGAACGTCTTGATTGAAAATAAATTCGATTTGGTGGAGCAAGCTGGCAACAGTTTAGTCACAGAATTAGGCCAACAAATTGAAGCCACTGAATCCTTAACACGTTCCATTGCTAGTGTTGGTCGTGACCTACCACCTGATGAATCTTTATATAAAATAGTCATCCCCCATATGATGGAAAATGAGAGCGTTTCCCCCATAGTCGCAGGTGGAGGTGTTTGGCCTGAACCTTATAAATTTGATAAAAACATCGCGCGCCGCAGCTTTTTTTGGGCCCGAAAAGATACATCAGAACTTCTATATTATGATGATTACAATGCCACTGAAGGTCATGGATATCATAATGAAGAATGGTATGTTCCTGCCAAATACATAGGTCAGGACAAATGTTTTTGGTCAAAATCCTATATGGATCCTTTTTCATTTGAACCTATGGTAACCTGCTCCGTGCCCATGCAAGATCGCGATGAAATATCTGGTGTTGCCACCATTGATTTGAAATTAAGTGGGCTTCAGAAATTTTTCTCAGAACGTGCTGAAAAACTGGGAGGCTATGCCTTTGCAGTGGATCGCAACAACAAGTTTCTATCATATCCAAAGATGGATCTAGTACAGGGTAAAAAAGATAATGGTCAACCCGGCGACTTAATAACAGTCAAGAATTTCACCGAATTACAACCCGGTTTTCAACCACTTGCGACCCAACTTAGTGACCTTTCGCAAACAATCATGGATAGTGCGCAGGCCCTCCCACATTTTAATCCGGATTTAGCCGCTAGGCTTGCCCAAGAAAGTTATCAGATCAATGAAGAAGAAGCCCAAATGATCGTGGCTACTTTTTCCGATCCACTTCAAACAGAAAACTCCTTAATCGAAACCTCTCACCGTTTTGCGTTAAAAGAAGACATCGTTTTAAATGAACCCGTTTTGGTTTCAATGTTTGTGATGCCAAAGGTTTATTGGAAAATTGTCGTCGTAACCCCACAGCGTATTGCCTATAAGGACGCAAATGCGGTTACTGAAAAAATCATGTTCCTCCTCATTGGTATATTATTGATAAGCATGATTGGCGCCTATTTTTGGTTAAAAAGGATACTCGTTCAACCCCTGTTAACCATGACCAATGAAATCAAAGGAAGCCCATTAAAGAAAATAACGCTCAGTAAAAGCGAAAACGATAGTTTCACAGAAATCGACCTCTTGGCATCGACTATCAATTCCATGCGTGACCAAATATCTCGTTCTTTTGATGAATTGCAACAAAGTGAAAATCGCTTCCGTTTGATCGCAGAGACTTTACCAGAAGGCCTTGCTATCACACGCTTAAGTGACGGGGTTATCTTATATCTAAATGGTCGCCTAAAGCAGATGCTTAGCATACCGGACGAAGGATCCTCATATGAATCCAAATTGATTGATTTTTTTGAAGATCCCCAAGATCGAATTCGACTTTTTAAACAGTTAAAGAAATCTAATGAAGTGAATGATTTTGTGGCAAAAGCACAACGTCTGGATGGATCAAAATTCTGGGCGACAATTTCAACTTCATCTGTGACGTATGCTGGCCAACCAGCCTTAGTGTCTGGTATCCTTGATATCAGCAATCGTAAAGAAGCCGAAGAAGAAGTAGCACGCTATCGTGATCATCTTGAACAAATGGTTCAAGAACGAACAGCAGAACTTGAAGAAACAAAAACCCTTGCGGTAAATGCGGCTGCCGCGAAACAAAACTTTCTAGCCAATATGAGCCATGAGATCAGAACACCTTTGAATTCTGTTGTAGGCATATCACATCTATTGTTGTTAAAAGAGTTCATGCCCGCCCAGAAACGGTATTTATTAAACCTTCATAAGTCAGGGAAAATTCTTCTCAAAATCATTAATGATATTCTAGACATCACCAAAATGGATGCGGGAAAGTTAGAACCTGAACATGTCCTATTTGATTTAAATGATGTATTTGATGATATCAGTATTCATATACGCCCGCTTCTTACAGACAAGATCATTGGCGTGTATATCAATCGCCCTCAAAACTTCCAGAATATGCTCATTGGTGATCCATTTAGGCTAGAACAAGTTCTCTTAAATTTAATTTCCAATGCCATAAAATTTACCCATGAAGGTCATGTGAAACTCTCCGTAGATTTCCATCATGATGGGGATCAGAATCTCTGCCTGAAAATAAAAATTGAAGATACAGGCATTGGCATGACGGAAGAACAATCCAAAACTGTCTTCAACGCATTCAGCCAAGCTGACACAGGTATTACTCGTGAATATGGTGGAACAGGATTAGGCCTTACCATTTCACAAAATCTGTTAGCCCTAATGAATGGGCATTTGGATGTGAAAAGTCACATGGGCGAAGGTAGTGTTTTCACTATCGTTCTACCAATAGAGAAATCTCTTCAAAAAATACAAAATCCCTTCATCAATATTGAAGACATGTATCAATGCCTGATCATCAGTAATGACCTTGAAGAAGTTAAAGTTATAAATTCACTTTTAACCAATTGGTCTTTTCCCAGCGAACACTTAACTTTCCAAGATGACATATCAAGCGCAGTGAAATCTGGAAAATTCAGATTTTTAATTATGGACTGGGACCATGCCCCAGCGCGGCGCAACGCATTATTAAAAGAAATATCTGGGCTGTCCGAAATAAGTAACCTTTCTATTCTAGCCATCACCCAATCCATTACGGAAACAGATGAATCTCTTTTAGAAAAAGGTACCATTGATGCCATCATCTCAAAGCCCCTTCGCGCCAGTAGGTTAAAAAATACCTTAGGATATTTATTAGGGCTACCGATCAAAGACACAGACCTTCTTTATGGTGACATGGACATGCATCAATCGCGTCAAGTTCTGACAGGATTAAACATTTTACTGGTTGAAGATAACGAACAAAATCAATTTGTTGCTGATGAAATTTTAAGTGGAGCTGGCGCAAATATTATCATCGCCACGAATGGGAAAGATGCCCTTCACAAGGTGGAAAGTCATGGTGTAGATAATTTTGATTTAATTCTTATGGACCTACATATGCCTGTCATGGACGGTTTCGTAGCCACGGTAGAACTTAAAAAATTATATGGCGCACAAACCCCTCCTATCATCGCCCTTTCCGCAGAAATCTTTGACGAAGTCATTAGCAAATGTAAAGATTTTGGGATGGACGACTATCTATCGAAACCATTTAGCCCAAGTGATATGGTTTCAACAATATTACGTTGGATTAAAGGACTATCGTTGGACAAAGAGTTCACAAAGGCACCCCAGAAAACCACAATCAGCGCTTACGAACGCCTTTCTACAGAAAAAGGATTGGCGAATTTCGATGGTAAAGAAGATCTATATAAAAACCTTCTTTCTCAATATGTAGAGAAATACCAAAATTTCGAAAATCAAATCTGCCAACATTTACATTTAGGCGAAGATGAAGAAGCAAGTCGCTATATTCATACTTTCACAGGACTATCCGCAACCATCGGTGCTACAGAAGTAGAACGACTAGCCAGATCCTATAAAAAATCTTTGAAAAACTCTGAACACACGCAAGAAAACGAAAAGAATTTACGTATCTTGCTTGAGGAACTCGATGGTGCTTTTACGGAGATTAAACTTTTTTTAGAAAGCGATGCGTAGTTTAAATATCGTTAAAATTCACAGATTTTAACGATTCAACTGCTTCTTGAATGGTAGTTTTAGCCTTTCGTAAAGTCTTAGAACGATCGAAGAGAACTTGTTCCAAGGTATCCTTACTTCGCTTCAACTCAACATGTGTCTTAATCCTAGATTTCAATATCGCGGGTCGAACAGGACGGGATACAAAATCATTGGCACCAAGAAGTAACCCTTGTTCCTCTTCGTTTTCACCATCTAAAACTGTAAGGAATACCACGGGAATATCTTCTGTAAGAATATTATTTTTTAGTTCCTTACAAACTTCATAACCGCTCATATTTGGCATTTGGACATCTAATAAAATCAAGTCAATATCAGGTATTTCTTGTGCCATCTTAAGGGCATAGCGACCACTTGTTTCTGATAAAACCTCGAAGTCGTTTTCTAACAAACCACTGATCAACGTGATGTTCATCGGTTCATCATCAACCAATAAAATCTTTGGCCTGTCCTGTTTAACCTGAGAGTTATCTACTAAATCTTCTCCCACTTCATCAGCGGCAATATTCATATCAGGGTTCTGGATAATTTTATGAGATGCTTGTGCTATATTTTCGATGCTAGGCGAAACAGCCGCAATGAACATTTCCCCCGCAGTGGTTAAACTAAGAGGTTTTTTGCTACGTTCAAATAAGCTTGTTCCCAGAAAGCCTTCCAAAATCTTTATCTGGCGACTGACGGCCTCTCGGGTCACAAATAATTCTTTTGCCGCATTGGTAAAATTTAAATGCCGCGCAGCCGCTTCAAATACGACTAAGCTCGTTAAAGGCGGCAACGCCCGTCTTAAATTAGCCATTAGCTAATCCCCCTGATTCCTTAACCCCATTTAGATCTTTTCTTATTTTGGGCGGTCTTTGATCTGAACTCAAGTATTGTTTTCTATATCACCCTAGACCCAAGGGTTTTATCACGTATTTTCAATGGAATAGTGCAACGCGTGAAAAAAAGTTACCCCATAAGCGTACATTATGTCACGCGCATATTTAAATTGATGCTGTTAAAGTTCCCTCATAAATAATTAAAAAACTAAGCAGGGTCGAGGGGACTCTAAAATGTTAAAACTCATAAAAGGCTATGTTCGTATAGTTGACGCAGTTAGTTACCGCGTTGGGCGTATTGCAATGTATCTCATTTTCGCAATGATCGGGGTTCTTCTTTATTCCTCAATCTCTAAAACATTCTTTATGCCTTCCCTTTGGACATTAGAGACCGCCCAATTTTTGATGGTTGCCTACTACCTACTAGGCGGTGGCTATTCCATGCAAATGGGTGGTCATGTCCGCATGGATTTATTCTATGGATCTTTACCTGAACGTAAGAAAAATTGGTTTGATGTCATTACCATCATGTTCCTAATTTTTTATCTTTGTGTCCTTTTATACGGCGGTATTTCCAGCACCAGTTACGCCCTTCAATATGGGGAACGTAGCTATTCTGCATGGCGTCCTTATATGGCCCCTATCAAAATCATCATGTGCGTGGGCATCTTTTTGACCTTGCTTCAAGCCATTGCCTATTTCTTTAAAGACATAGCTAAACTTAAAGGTATCGACCTCGGTGGATTAGACCTTGAGGAGAAACTTTAATGAGTTATGAAATGATCGCATTATTGATGTTCGCATCCATGATGTTAATGCTTCTTACGGGTCAACGTGTCTTTGCTGCAATTGGTATTGTGGGTACAGTCGCTGCCCTTGCATTATGGGGCACAGGTGGTGGAGAAATCGGATTTTCCGCTGCTATGAAATTGATGAAATGGTATCCGCTTCTAACTTTACCACTATTCATTTATATGGGCTATATCCTGTCTGAATCTGGGATTGCTGATGATC
>CBFCZA010000060.1:0-11436 GCA_965602285.1 uncultured Curvivirga sp.
AAAGAATTAGGTATGGACCCTGTTAGTGAACAAATGGTTTCCTTGCGCCAAGGCCCTTATGGAATTTATGTTCAATTAGGCGAAGTCATTAAAAAAGGCGACAAACCCAAACGCGTTTCATTAATGAAGAATATGAAACCTGCAGAAATTGATCTTGATGTAGCATTACGCTTGCTTAGCCTACCACGTGACTTAGGGAACCATCCAGATTCAGGCGCCCTCATTCAAGCTGGTGTCGGACGTTATGGCCCTTACCTAAAACATGGAACTGCATTTGTCAGCCTACCAGCAGACGATGATATTCTTTCTATCGGTATTAATCGTGCGGTTGAAGTCATTGCCCAAGCAGGCGAAAAAGGCAAAGCGAATGCCAAGCGTGAATTAGGTGTTCATCCTGAAGATGGCAAGCCTATTCAAACTGGCATTGGTCGTTTTGGCCCTTACGTTCAATATATGCGTATTTATGCTTCTATTTCAAAAGCCAGTGGCATTGATCCAGCAGAAATCACCTTGGAACAAGCACTAGAACTGATCGCAGCTAAAATAGCAAAGGGACCAAGTAAGAAGGCCCTCGCGAAAGAAGCGCTTGTTAAAAAAGCTGCTGCTAAGAAAGCTGCAGCGAAAAAAGCCAAAGCTAGAAAAGCAGCCGCAAAAAAAGCTAAGGTAAAAGAAGCAAAAGCTAAAAAGGCTGCTGCAAAGAAAGCTGCTCCTAAAAAAGCAGCATCTAAAAAAGCGGGAGCCAAGAAGGCTGCTGCAAAAAAAGAGAGCTAACTGGTGGCAAAACCTCCTAAATTACAAAAGCGTCAATCAGGGGCTAACAAATCTGACCCTGATAAAGGGAAACCAAAACGCGCACGAAATAAAATAAGTGCTTCAAAAGGTTTTGCGCCACTTCCAACAAAACAGGAATTGCTTGATTTTATTAACAGCAGCACAACCCCTGTTGGGAAGCGTGAAATTGCGCGCGCCTTTAATTTACGCGGGGATCAACGTGCCGAATTACGTGACCTACTTAGGGAGCTAACCGATGAAGGTGATGTTGATAGAGGGCACCGACGCAAGATGGCACCAAAAGGTGCCCTTCCTGATGTATCAGTTATAGAAATTATAGAGATTGATGATGACGGCGAAGCTTTAGCCCGCCCTGTATCTACGGTTCAACATGGCGATATTGACGAGACGCTTCGTATTGCTGTTAAGGCAATGTCTAAACGCGGTCCTGCACCTAAAATCGGGGATCGCGCCTTAGCAAAATTGAGCCGCCTTGGAGAGAAAACTTATGAAGCAGAGGTGATTCGAATTCTTCATCCTGCGAAAGAAAAAGTTCTTGGCCTGCTTGAAAAAACCAAAGGTGGATGTATCGTTCGTCCAACAGATCGGCGTGTCGGCAAGGATTTTTTCGTTGCCACATCTGATTTAAAAGACGCAAAAGCTGGACAGTTGGTCATGGTGGAACCTATGGGCGGCAAACGCACATATGGCGCACAGCCTGCACGTATTGCTGAAATTATTGGTAACTTTACGGATTCGAAAGCCTTTAGTCTTATTTCTATACATGCCCAAGGCATTCCAAATGAATTTAGCGAAGAAGTCTTAAAAGAAGCTGATGCCCTGCCCGCACCAACCTTAGGAAACCGTACAGAACTACGTGATATCCCTTTAGTTACGATTGATGGGGATGATGCACGGGATTTTGATGATGCTGTATTTGCAGAGGCAGACCATTCCCCCGATACTGTAGGTGGTTGGCATTTGATCGTCGCAATCGCAGATGTATCAGCCTATATCAAAACCAATGGGGCCTTGGATAAATCAGCATTAGAACGGGGAAATTCAGTTTATTTCCCTGATCGTGTTGTACCGATGTTACCAGAACAGTTAAGTAACGGCTTATGCTCTCTTCGCCCACATGAAGATCGTGCCTGTATGGCTGTGCATCTATATATTAATGCCCATGGGGAACTTATACGTCATAAATTCATTCGTGGCCTCATGCGTTCTGCCGCACGCCTTACATATGAACAAGTTCAAATGGCAAAAGATGGCACCCCCGATGATGTTACATCAGAATTAATGGTGACGGTTATAGAGCCCCTTTATGCAGCTTATAAAGCACTTGATGAAGCGCGTCGAAACCGTGGTACATTAGAATTAGAAATTCCAGAACGTCGTGTCTTTATGAATGACGAAGGCCATGTAGAAGCAATTTTGCCGCGCGCACGTCTTGATAGTCATAAATTAATCGAAGAATTTATGATTACGGCGAATGTGGCTGCAGCCGAAGCCTTAGAAGCAAAAGATGCCCAAGCAATCATGTATCGCATTCATGATGAGCCAAGCCTTGAGAAGATGGAAGCCTTGCGTGAAACCCTCGAAAGCATGGGTCATGGCCTGACAAAAGGTGGTGTTGTAACACCAAAGCAATTTACGGGTATCTTGCGTAAAGTCGAAGGCACTGAACAAGCACAAATGATGTCGGACATTATTTTGCGCTCACAAGCACAGGCAATTTACAGTCCAGAAAATCTAGGCCATTTTGGACTAGCCCTGCGTCGCTACTGTCATTTCACCTCGCCAATTCGTCGTTATTCAGACCTATTAGTACATCGCGCCTTGATAAAGGCTTATCGACTTGGAGATGATGGCCTTCAAAGCGAACAGGCAGGTGAGTTTGTTGAAATTGGCGAAGCTATTTCAAAAACTGAACGTCGTGCCTCTGTCGCTGAACGTGAAACAAAAGACCGCTATGTCACAGCATATCTTGCTGAACATGTGGGGGCTGAATTCACAGGCCGCGTGAATGGTGTCACCCGTTTTGGCCTATTCATTACTTTAGATGATACTGGGGCAGATGGCCTTATCCCGGTAAGCACATTACCGAATGATTATTTTGTGCATGATGAAACACATCACGCATTAGTGGGACGCGAATCAGGTCTGTCTTATCGATTAGGTGAACCTGTTACTATCCGTTTGCGTGAAGCCGATATTATTACTGGCGGCATGACTTTCGCCATGGTCGAAGGTGGCAAGGTTGATAAAGACTTACACCGTGCCATAGGTGGTAAAGGTCGTGGACGAAGCAGTGGGCGTAAAAAACCCGGTGATAAATATGCCAAGACCAGACGAAAAGAAAACGGTTCTTCTGGTGATAAGCCCCGTAGAAGAAAACGTTAAATACACCTAAAGTTTAATTGTTTATAGACCTGCCTTTGATGCTACGCTAAGATTCTTTTCTTAATATTGTTTTGGCACTTCGGCAGGTTTTTTTGAAACTTTCACGGCATATAATCACAACATTTTTTTTAGCATCAGCCTTAAGTCTGACGTTAACATCTTGTAGTTCTAAGCCAGAAAAACCAAACCTATGGCAGGCATCAGAGCAGATAGTCATCCAAGAAAGCTTTCAACATATAAATGATTTTTATGTACATGAAATCAAGCTTTCTGCCCTTGCCCTTTCCGGGTTGAAGGCAATTCTTGAAAAGGACCCTGCCTATTCAATTTCATTTGATGATCAAAACTTAACATTGCAGGGTAACGACGAACATATCATCTCCATCCCATTTGAACTGCAAGACTTAAAATTTCCAGCGGCATGGGCCAAAGCCAGCTATAAAATCATGACCGAAGCACAAAGAAACTCTTCAATCCTTAAGAAAATAAATAGCAACACACAGTTAACCATTTATATCCGCGCTGCCCTTGAAGAGTTAGATAAATTTTCCCGCTATTCTGATCCAGATGAAGCCCTAACCATACAACAAACAAGAGATGGCTTTGGCGGTATTGGTGTCGCGCTCGTTAAGCAGAACAATAAAATCAAAATAGAAACAGTTGAAGAAAATAGCCCCGCATACACGGTTAACATTCAGCCAAACGATACCCTCTTAGAAATCGACGATATCCTTCTAGATGGCTTAGGCATCTCCGAAGTTCAAACCTTGCTTAGGGGGCCAGTGAATAGACCGGTTAAAATTATGCTAAAAAGAGAAACTACTTCTGATGCCCCATTTTCTCATGTATTGATTCGAAATCAAATTACGACAAACACAGTAACTTATGATGCAAATTTACTATACCCCCGCATAGAGATTAAAAACTTTAACAAACGGACATCAAAAAGACTAGCCGAAGCTATTGCCCGTGCAAAAGAATATTCTGGATCGCAACTTAAAGGTATCATTCTGGATATTCGTGGAAATCCCGGTGGTCTTCTACAAGAAGCGATCGATTCTGCTGACTTACTTATTGATCGTGGCATTCTTAGCCAAACCAAAGGGCGAAATCCATTAAGCTTCCAGCAGTTTGAGGCAGAACCTGGCAATATTCTTGGCACCACTCCAATGGTCGTTCTTATTGATGGTGCTACTGCAAGTGCAGCGGAAATATTAGCCGCAGCCCTACAAGACCATCAAAGAGCAGTCATTGTAGGCTCTATAAGCTATGGTAAAGGGACAGTGCAGAATTTACTTCACCTTTCCAACCATGCAGAGTTAGCCCTCACATGGGCTTATTATTTGGCACCAGACAACTATCTATTACAGGGCTATGGTATTTTACCTAACATATGCACTGAAAATCAGGAAAATGGTATCGCCGCTGTATTGAAAACGTTACGCGCTCACCCAGATGAGGCCAGAAAGAGTTTTCAAAAAATGAGAACGGCTCAGTTTAAAATTAAAAAAAGCAAATCTGATGATGTTGAAGATTTTAGAAATAAATGCCTGTGGCAAGGTGAAGGAGATCAAAGACAGGATCGCGAAATGGAAGCGGCGAAAACGCTTCTTTCCAACCCTGAACTCTATGATGATGCCCTTAGTATCGCTTATTTAAGTGCGGACAGTTAAAATGACACTTCCTTTCACACCTGTTGAAAATACAAAACCTGTAAAAGCCAGAGAAGCAGCAAGCCTTGTCCTATTACGGGGTACTGTTGAGCGCCCAGAAATCTTACTAGGCAAAAGGCGACATGATTTACGTTTCATGCCAGGCTATGCCGTCTTTCCCGGCGGTTGCATTGATGAAGAGGACATTATTTGTGCATCTGATATGTTGAAAGCCTCCCCTTCTAGTGAAAGCTTGGAAGGGATTAACGACGGTTTATCAACGCAAGATTGGTATGCCCATAGCTTGGCTGCTTGTCGTGAATGTTTAGAAGAATCAGGTTTACTTATAAATGGGGGTAACAATTCTTCGCCCTATGAAAACCAACATCCCTATTTTGATGCGTGTCGAGATGCCCAACTTTCAAATGTGACACTTCCCCTGCCTTGTATCGCACAGGCTATTACACCAGAGGCAAGCCCCATACGATTTAACGCACGCTTTTTTTATGCAGAGAACGCCCATCTAGATGAACATGCGGCACCCGAAGGTGAATTACATTCAATCGCATGGTATGATACGGCACAAGTCCTCGAATCATTCATGCTTGCCGATGTAACAGAATTTGTATTACGTGAAGCTTTAAACTTTTTCAGCACAAAAAAAGAGTTAAAAACACCACCACTTCTGACCTATGATATGGAAACAGAGGCCGTAATCATACAAAGATAAGCCTAAATACAAACTATTTATTATTTTATCACATTATATCCATTAAGAAGCCTTGACTTTGAGCTGTCATTCAGTATCTTCGCGACAGAATTAATTTAACCGCGCCCACTTGTCTTATCTTGTGGTGCCTATTTGCGAGAACAAGAAAATGGCTAAACCTGCTACATTGCAAATCAAATTGGTGAGCACAGCTGACACTGGGCATTTCTATGTAACTAGAAAAAACCCACGTAACATCACCGAGAAAATGGAAATGCGTAAATACGATCCACGTGTACGTAAGCACGTTGTATATCGCGAATCCAAAATGAAATAATTTCTATTTCATATAGATTTTAAAAAAAGGCTGCCTTATGGCAGCCTTTTTTATTGGAAATTTTAAATTTTAATAAACGTATAAAAATATAATAATTAGTACCGTAAAGTAATTGGACCCTCATCAAATCTCAAAAACTTATGCTTCTGCCTCATAACGAATGGCAGGATCACCTTTGCCCATCACTTTAAATCCATCAGGATCAGTAGCAACAACTTCATTACGCCCTTGGCTCTTGGCAAAATAAAGTGCCGCATCTGCACGCTTGAACAATTTATCAGGATCATCACCTGTCGCGTCCATAGGCGTTAAACCAACAGAAATACTAATTGTGATACCTTCTGGCTTACCTTCAACAGCAAAAGGTGTATCACAAATAAAACGTCTTAACCGATCTGCAACCATAGCCCCAGTTTCAAAATCCGTATCAGGCATCACTGCAACGAATTCTTCCCCGCCCATGCGCGCAACCATATCAACACTACGTAAGTTTGCCACAATACGTTTTGAAAGCTCAACCAAGACTTCATCACCGGCAGCATGACCAAATGTATCATTCACACCTTTGAAATAATCAATATCAAAGACTAACAATGCTAATGGCTTTTCAGTAGATAAATGCCGCTCAACCATACCACCTAAATGGGCAGTCACATAGCGACGATTATATAGCCCCGTAAGGCTATCCGTTAGTGCCATAGCTAAAGATGCTTCATAATTATCGCGCAATCGTTCTTGATAGCGTTGACGGCGTATTTGCGTACGTGCACGTGCTAGAAGTTCATTTCTATCCATCGGCTTGACGACATAGTCGTTAATCCCTAAATCCAAACCCTTGGCAAGGCGTTCTGTATCATCTTCTTCGGCGATCATTAAGATAGGAATATTTCGTGTATCTTCTCTTGCGCGCATATGGCTCGCGAAACGTAGAGAATCTTCATTCCGCATATGTAAATTGATAATAACCAATTCGAACTTTATATCCGCAAAAACAGCCTCTGCTTCTGCCAGAGTACCAACGGTGGTTACTTCATCCTCATCACCAGAAAGAATTTCAGCGACCTTGGTGCGTTCAACTTGACTGTCATCAACAACCAACACTTGAGCATTCGCCGCATCGACTTCCCGAACAAGCTTACGATCTTTCAATACACCAAGTTGCCCTGATGTTTCTTCTCGTAAGCGCCATTCATCATTTAACATTTTCAACCGCACAAGTGACCTAACACGGGCAAATAATGCTTTATCATTCACTGGCTTCGTTAAAAAATCATCTGCACCGCATTCAAGACCACGCACACGATCAGAACTATCTGAAAGTGCTGTAACCATGACAACGGGAATATGCATTGTATCAGGATTATTTTTAATTATTTGGCAGACTTCAAACCCGTCCATGCCAGGCATCATGATGTCTAAAAGGACTATATCAGGATCATGCTCTTTCACGGCCTCCAAAGCAGATGGCCCATCAGAGGCAGTAATGACGTCAAAATATTCGCTAATGAGTTTTGCTTCTAGAAGCTTAACATTTGGTCTCAAGTCATCTACGACCAATACACGCGCCGTCATATACTCTTGCCTCGTTGGTTATAAAGAGTCTTTTAAATTTAGAAATTTTATTGGAGGAACTGCTCAACAGTTTCAAGGAAATGGCTAACAGAGATCGGTTTCGCTATATAAGCTTCACAACCACCTTCACGAATTTTTTCTTCATCCCCCTTCATGGCGAATGCCGTCACCGCAATCACAGGAATAGAGCGAAGATCATCATCTTCTTTTAACCATTTAGTAACTTCTAAACCTGATACTTCAGGCAACTGAATGTCCATCAAAATAAGATCAGGCTTCTTTTCTCTAGCCATTTTAAGCGCTTCCATGCCATCACGTGTCTCTAGAATATTATAACCGCGCGCCTCTAATAGGTCGTGAAACAGCTTCATATTCAATTCATTGTCTTCAACAACCATGACAGTTTTACTCATGAACAGCTTTCCTTTTTTCTACTACAGCAACCAAAGCGTTAACTTTGCAAGCAAATAGCCGTAACTCCTGTATGAATTACATATGTAATCAATTATAATTGCTACCTTGCTATCACTCATAAGGCAACAAAAATATTGCTTTTTTTCATTACTTAGTAACGGTAATGATACATAGTAAATAATTAAAGATCAATTACATTAAAATTGCTCTAAAGCCATAAACAATGAAAGTTTCAAATATAAGATGTCAGAAATTATTCGTATTGGAATTGATCTTGGCGGCACTAAAATTGAAGGGGTTGCCATAGATAAAAATGGTACAATTCTACAGCGTACTCGGATAGATACGCCAAAAGGAAATTACCCTAAAACTGTCACTGCGATTGGTGACCTTGTGCTAAAACTTGAGCGTGATACGGGCTACAAAGGATCAGTTGGCATTGGTATACCCGGCGCATTTTCCAAACATACTGGTAAAATTAAAGGGGCAAATTCCACATGGTTGATAGGCGAAGCCTTAGATAAAGATATTTCAAACTATCTTAACCGTCCTGTTCGGCTTGCCAATGACGCTAATTGCTTTGCCTTATCTGAAGCTATCGATGGAAATGGTACAGGAGCGGAAAGTGTATTTGGGGTAATTTTAGGAACCGGTGTGGGCGGCGGCCTAATCCTTAATGGAAGACCTATAAACGGCTTAAACGGAATAGCAGGTGAATGGGGTCACAACCCACTACCGGCCCCAATTGATGCAGACCTACCCTTACAGAAATGTTATTGTAGGCGAAAAGGTTGTATTGAAACATTTATTTCTGGCCCAGCACTTGAACGAATTTTTGAAAGCAAAACACACACTAGAAAAACAGCTACAGATATTTCTGACCTTGCCGACCAAGGTGATCTTCAGGCCGAAGAAATCATGGCCCAATATGAAGATCGCCTTGCTAGATCTTTGGGGAGTCTTATCAATATTTTCGATCCAGACATTATCATATTGGGGGGCGGCCTTTCAAAGATCACAAGATTATATAAAAATGTTCCTAATATTTGGGATCAATATATCTTCAGTGACCATGTAGACACAAAACTAATGCCACCCTCACACGGGGATTCCAGTGGTGTCCGTGGTGCGGCGTGGCTGTGGGGTGAAGGTGAATATTCTGCTTTAACAATGAAAGAAATATCAAAATCATGAATAATGTTTGAAATGGATAATACATCCAACGACAATTGCTTATGCAGAGATTGTCTGCACATCTGGACCATTGAAGTAGGAGCCAAAGGTTTACGCTGTCCTAAATGTGGTTCCCCCAGATTAAAACATCATTCAGAACTGTCACTACTTTCTATCGCCCATATAGATTGCGATTCCTTTTATGCCTCCGTCGAAAAGCGCGACAATCCAAGCCTTGCAGATAAACCCGTTATTGTGGGCGGTGGACATAGGGGCGTTGTTTCAGCTGCATGTTATGTTGCACGCATGTATGGTGTTAAATCAGCAATGCCCGCCTTTAAGGCTAAACAACTTTGTCCCGATGCCATATTTATCAAACCCAACATGGAAAAATACAGAGAAGCCGGCCTAGCCATTCGTGCGATGATGCGGGATATCACCCCCCTTGTAGAACCCATCAGTATTGATGAGGCTTTTTTGGATTTATCTGGTACTGAAAAGCTGCATCATGCATGCCCAGCATTGACTGCGGCAAGGCTTGTTCGGCGCATAGAAAAAGAAATCGGCGTTACTGCCTCTATCGGATTGAGCCATAATAAATTTCTGGCAAAGGTCGCTTCTGATTTAGAAAAACCAAAAGGGTTTTCAATCATTGGAAAAGCAGAAACCATGGATTTCCTTTCAGATAAACCTGTCGGTATGATATGGGGTGTGGGCAAAGCCCTTGCAAAATCCCTTAATAGCGATGGGATAGAGCAGATTTCCCAATTACGCGACCTTGATCAATTTGAACTTATGGGCCGTTATGGATCTATGGGGAAACGGCTTTATGATTTTTGCCGTGGCGAAGATAACCGCATTGTTTCTCCTGAAAGTGAAACCAAAAGCATTTCTTCAGAAACCACATTTGATACAGATATTTCCGATTACAAAACACTGGAAAAAACACTTTGGAACTTATCAGATAAAGTTGCGCAACGCATGAAGAAACAAGACCTTGCTGCGCGCACGATCGTACTGAAACTAAAGACAAAAGACTTCAAACAAATCACGCGAAACAGAACCCTTATTGACCCAACATCACTTGCCGAGAAGATCTATCGAATAGGACAAAGCATTCTTGAAAAAGAAGCCGATGGAAGATCCTTTCGACTTATCGGCATTGGCGGCGCAGAACTTGTAGAAGGTTCGCTGGCCGATCCAATTGACCTTGCGGACCCGGATGGTCAAAAACGTGCAAAAATAGAAACAACTATGGACCAATTGCGTGACAAACTAGGCGACTCCGCCATAATGAAGGGAAGGTCTTTAAAGTAAGCCTTCAATTAAGAAATAATCACCGTTAAGTGATATCATAGTAAAACATTTTCAACAGGATCTCATAATGTCTACAGCTAAAATTTTTGTCGCCCGCCGCTTCCCTGACGCCGTTGAAGCACGATTAAAAAATGATTATGACATCATCCTAAATGAAAATGACGCACCGCTAAGCATCGATGACTTCGCAAATATTCCAGATGACTGCACCGCCCTGATGATTAGCCCCACCGAAAAGCTAGATGCAGAAACCATTTCCCGCCTACCCAAAAGTATAAAAATCATTTCAACATTTTCTGTTGGTTATGACCATATAGATGTAGCGGCAGCAACAAACAGGAATATCATTGTCACCAACACGCCTGATGTTTTAACCGATGCAACGGCAGACATTGCGATGCTTTGCCTTTTAGGCGCAGCAAGACAGGCACAATCTTCTGAAAAATCCCTACGCGACAAAAAATGGGGAAGATGGATGCCTAAAGGTTACCTTGGCACCCACATGTCAGGAAAGCGCCTTGGTATCTTGGGTATGGGTCGCATTGGAGAGGCCGTAGCAAGGCGCGCAAAAGGTTTTGATATGCCAATTCATTACCATAACCGTCGCCCCGTAGCCGCAGCAGATCAATTAGGGGCAATTTATCATAACAGCATTGAAAGCCTTCTAAAAGTTAGTGACTTTCTTTCCATCAATTGCCCCCTAACAGAACAAACACTTCACGCGATCAATGAAGAGCGCATCCAATTGATGCCCGATGGTGCTGTCATCGTGAATACTGCACGTGGCCCCGTCATTAAAGATGATGATGTTATTGCCGCCCTAAAATCAGGAAAATTAGCCGCAGCAGGCTTAGATGTGTTTGAAGGCGAGCCAAATATTCATAATGATTATTATGATATGGAAAACGTATTTCTAGTTCCCCATATAGGCAGTGCAACCCATGAAACAAGAAATGCGATGGGCTTTAAATGCCTAGATAATTTGGACGCCTTTTTTGCCGGTCAAAACTTACCTAGCCAAGTCATAATTCCCCAAAATTAATCCTAAAAGAAACCAGCCTAACTCTCATGTTTTTAAAAAATCT